>DNPO01000340.1 GCA_003501375.1 Candidatus Sumerlaeota bacterium
AGCGAGAGAAGTTGATCGGGCACGGGCCGGGGTGTTGCGGGGTGGGCTGCTGGGGTTTTTCTTTTTCCAATTTTTCGCGGTAGGCTGTTAAATTGACTTTTTCCAGCGCCACTCCGGGGTGGGTCAAGGTGAGTAGATAGTCAATGCGCAAGTCGTTGGGGAAAAAGTTTTTCAAGGTGTAGAGAGTTTGAACGCCAAGCGGCTGTACCATGCGTCCGTTGGGTGCGTTGCACAGAACTTGCGCTTGCAGGAGATTGCGCCAGTGCGGATGTCCCCAGAAGTTTTCGCCCCGACGGGCTAACGCGATCATGGTCAACAGATGCGTTTGGATGTTACCGCCCGTGCTGTCGGTGAGGTCGTTCAGGTAGCCGGAGGCGTCAATGCCGTGGTCGAGGAATGCTCGGGTGGATTCTTTAACAGACTGGATTTGTTCCGGGTCGCACCCCTCCAAGCCTTCAATCGCCATAGCCAGCAAACCGTTGGTCGCGTAGTTCGTTTCGCACCAACCATCTGGACCGGATTGCTCCATGGCACGGCGTCCATAAATGGCTTTGGCGATCACGCGTCGCATGTCGTCGCGTTCGCTGGGGGTCATCCAGGTTCCCGAGAAGTCCAGCATAAAGGGGAGTTCCCGGGTGAGGGAAGCCATGGCGGTCCAAGCGGTTTCGGCCCGGAGCGCCACGGTAAAACTGGTACCGTATTCGCTGTCTGAGCGGAGCGGCAGGCTGTCGATGCTTTGTTCTGAAATCAAAGCGCTGTGATGTACTGCTCGGGCGGTTTTGAGGCCGATTTCATTATTATCGGTCAGCAGGCTGAAGAGGGCCAGATTGGTTAGCCCCAGAGGAATGGAACTGGGGCAGGTGGGACGCAGGGTGTTGGTGGAAAATTCTTCGGTGGAGAGGAATTTAAGCATCAAGCCCTCGCTGGTTTTTTCGTCCAGCCAACTTTTTTTCAGGTTCTCCTCCAACTCAATTAGCCCCATTTGCGCCGCTACGCTGGATTGCAGACCACTGCGGATACCGGACACGTCTTCTGGACTGAAAAGCAGGCGCGGATAAATGCCGGGTGCGGGAACGGGCGAGCAGAGTGCCGCCTGACTAAATCCAGTCAAATCGTAGCGCTCCGGTGAAACCGTGGGCCACTCGGTTTTGGCAGCATCGTACAATTTGGTGGTTTCCGTGGTGAAAGTCGCGTGGTCTTTCCAGCCCCCCTGTGCCTTGAGTAGCGGAATACTTTTAGCGGCAATGGTAGCGTCCGCGAATTTTTCCGGGGTATCAAACAGCGTGATGACGGAATCGAGCAGGTTGGCTTCCATCTCAGTAAACTTAACTTCATCCTTGCCCGCCAATACGAGACCACGCGGATTCTGGTAGACCTGTTTGCCCAACGAACGAGCGGCATCGGCAAAACAAATGTACCGGGTGTTTTGGATGGTCAGAGAGGTAACATCTGCTTTCCACTCCACTTGCGGGCGCGCAATGGAATAAACCCAGCGGCTTTTCAGATACTCGGGCGCAGGATCGGGGGCAATTTCGGGCAGGGTCAGCAGTGCGGCAAAAGCCTCGGGAACAAAAATCTTCCCATCCTTTTCTACCGCAGTTGCGTGCAACATATTGGTATCGTCCAGCCGCAAACGATACCCGTTGGCGTAGGCATAGCGACTGCCCGCAAAAACGGCAAGGTGGTTTTTGATCTTTGCGAGTGCCTGCGGTTTGGCAGAACGCGTATAGGGCAAACCTTGGTTTTGTGGTGGAACGGCTGCGAGCGTTTCGGTTGTGGTTGCAGCGTGGAGGACGGGAGAAAGGGAGAGGAGTGTGAACAAGAGGGCAAAAATTTTGGAGAAGGCTGAAGGGGTGTGGGGGACGTGTATCATCCTTGAGAAATTCCTTTTCGGCAAAACGAGTTCCAAGTGCGGAAACTCTACGTATCTTTGGTATAGAGCTCCTTGGCAAAAATGTACAATGAAAATTTGAGAGTGCTGAAAAGCAACAACTCATCCAGCACCTCTATTTTGCCATGTTCCCGGCCTATGCACATGATGTTGCACTCCAAAGAAGGGGAACTCCTTACTTTGAAACTCTCCTGCCCCTTCAAAATATTCTACGGATTTTTGTTAGAAAAACGAAAGGAACGGGTGTACTATGGTCATTAGATTGAAAGCCCTTTTTTGTAGATACTTCAAAGCAAATTAAGATGTGCCCGCCAGGAATCTGGCAAAATGCCGCCTTACCTGACAGCGTATTGTTTGTAGGGAAATCCTTGAGGACATTGTATCAGCACACCCGTTACATAGCATCGCAAGAGGAGTGACAGTCGTGCGAACAAACCGCGTCCAAATTGTCAGCAACTGTCAGGATGACTCCTTCCAGCATCTGCGCGACCTGCTGCAAAAAAATGGGTATGAGGTGGACGAGGTTTGCAGCAAAGCAGAAACGCCGGGTGAAACAACCTCCATTTTTTTCCAGCAAACTCAGGACGATTCACTGAAAGAACGACAAGGGCAAGTTTTGGCGTTGGCGCACTTTCCAGAGGCGAATCCCAATCCGGTTCTGTGCTTTGATGCGCAAGGGATAATGTTGTATGCAAACCCTGCGGGTAAATCGTTGCTGCAACAATGGGGAGGTGAAATTCCTGATGACTTCAAGCAATTTTGCCTGACAGCGCTGACCGATGTGGAAAAGAAAACCATTGAGGTACATGTTGCCCAAGACATCTATTGCTTTGATATTGTCCCTCTGGCAGAAAGCGGGTGCATTCATGTATATGGGCGCGATATCACTCATCGGAAACGTGCAGAATTTGAGCGCGAAACCGCCATTGAATTTCTCCGTCTGGTCAATGAAAGCACGAGTACTCCAGACCTGATCCATCGGGCTGTGGAATTTTTTCAAAAATGTTCCGGGTGCGACGCGGTGGGAATTCGCCTGCGAGAAGGCGAGGATTACCCCTATTATGAGACGCATGGTTTCCCTGCGGACTTTGTGCGCCTGGAAACACACCTGTGTGCGCGAGATATAGCCGGACAGTTGATGCGCGACGAAATAGGCCACCCGATTATCGAGTGCATGTGCGGAAATGTGATTTGCGAACGCACGGATCCCTCCAAGCCATTTTTCACAACGAACGGAAGTTTCTGGAGCAACTGCACCACGGAACTCCTCGCCAGCACAACGGACGCCGATCGCCAAACCCACACACGCAACCGCTGCAATGGACAGGGTTATGAATCGGTTGCGCTTCTCCCCTTGCGTTTTGGCAAAGAACACTTGGGTTTGCTGCAATTGAACAACCATCAGCGAGATACTTTTTCGGCACCGTCTATTGCCCTGTGGGAACGCCTGGCAGATTACCTGGCGGTTGCCTTGTCCCAGTCGTATGCGCGCGATGCTCTGCATGCCAGTGAAGATACCTACCGCTCTTTGTTTGACAACATGCTCAATGGTTTTGCCTATTGCCAAATGCTGTTTGATGAGCAGGACAACCCGTGCGATTTTATTTACATTTCCGTCAACAGCGCCTTTGAAACACTCACCGGGTTAAAAAATGTCATAGGGAAACGTGTAAGTGAAGTAATCCCCCGGCTTAAAACCGACGACAGAGAGTTATTTAATCTGTATGGGAAAGTGGCGCGAGAGGGACAGCCGGAGCGTATTGAGGTATTTGTTGAGGCGATGCAAATGTGGTTTTCCATTTCCGTTTACTGCCCTCTGCGCGGATATTTTGTCGCAGTCTTTGACGTCATCACTGAACGGAAAAAGGCAGAGGAAGCGCTCCGGCAGGCCAACGCGCGTCTCCAACGGTTTGTAGATGCCAACATTGTGGGAATTATTGTGGCGAATGCGGAAGGGGCTATTATTGAGGCGAATGATTACTACCTCAATCTGA
>DNPO01000462.1 GCA_003501375.1 Candidatus Sumerlaeota bacterium
AGGCCGAGCACGATCCCGATGCGCAATCCATCGCGGTGTTAATTGGCAAGTGCGACCTCAACGCCGTGCTGCGCGAACTGGTAGGGCAAACGGCGGTTGCTCCGCGTCGCGAGATCATCGAAAAATCCATCTGCAATGCCGGTGCGATCATTCAGGTTCCCGATGTGAAGTCGGCCATTGAAATCGCCAATGAAAAGGCCCCGGAGCACTTGGAGATCATCACGAAAAACGCGCGCGCGGTGGCGAACAAAATCCGCAATGCAGGCGCTATTTTTCTGGGGCCGTTGACGGCTGAGGCGATTGGCGATTATGCCGCCGGGCCCAACCATACGCTGCCTACCAGTGGCACGGCGCGGTTCTTTTCGCCGCTATCCGTCTGGTCGTTCTACAAATGCAGCCACGTGGTGGAGTGCTCGCCCCAGGCGCTGGAAACCCTCGCACCCAGCGTGCTCACCATTGCCGAGGCGGAAGGGTTGTACGCCCACGCCGAAGCGGTGCGCAGGCGGTTGAAAAAATAAAAAGGACTTAAAAGACTGCAAGGACTCAAAGGACAAAAAAACGAAAATCTTTGCGCAGTTGCTATCTGTCCTTTATGTCCTTGCAGTCCTTTACGTCCTTTGTTGTTTAGCCCACTCTTGGAGTCCCCCCCATGCCTACCCCCTCCCCCATCCGCCCCTACCTTTTGGAAATGGCCGGCTACACGCCCGGCGAACAAATCGCAGGGGTGCAAATCATCAAACTCAACACCAACGAGAATCCCTATCCGCCCGCGCAAAGCGTGGTGGACGCCATCAACAACGCCGCCCGCGGTCTCAACTTGTACCCCAATGCCACGTGCATCCCTCTGCGCAAAGCCCTTGCCGCCTACCACGGCGTGCAACCGGAAAACATTCTGGTTGGCAATGGCTCGGACGAAATCCTCCGCATTATTGTGCATGCGTTCATTGGCAAAGGCGACACGCTCGGTGTGGTGGAACCTTCCTATAGCCTGTACCCTGTTTTAGCGCAGTTGTTCGAGGGCAAGACGAAATTTTACGCGCTGGAAGGACTGGAACGCCTGCCCGAAAACGTTTTCAACGGCCCGGAGCCACTCTTCATTATCCCCAATCCCACCCCGCCCATTGGCACGCTGTTCACCAAAGCGGAAATTGCCCGCCTGTGCCGCGAACGTGCCCCGCGCGTGGTGGTGGTGGATGAAGCATACGCCGATTTCGCGCAAAAAGATTGCATTTCCCTACTTTCCGAATTTTCAAACTTGATTATTACCCGCACCTTTTCCAAATCCTTCTCGTTGGCGGGTCTGCGGGTTGGTTACATGATCGCACACCCGGATTTAATCAACGAGTTTAACAAGGTCAAGGACTCGTACAACGTAAATGGTTTGTCGCAGGCCGCTGCGGGAGCCGCCATTGCCGCCTACAACGAAATGCGCGCCAACGCTGCCTGCATCATCGCCACGCGCGACAAAACCGCGAACACACTGCAAAATATGGGCTATCGCGTGCATGAATCGCACGGCAATTTTCTCTTTGTCGTTCATCCCGACGCGCACAAGCATTACCTGGCACTGCGCGAACGAAACATTTTAGTTCGTTATTTCGATCTGCCGAGCCTGCGCGACGGCATGCGTATTTCCATGGGTACAGAAGAGCAAATGGAAACAGTTATTGCCGCGCTCAAAGAAATCATCTAAAAAAAGGAGAAACACATGAAGTTAAAGTCAAGTATCATTCCCAAGGTTTTCTTACTTGTCGCCCTCTTATCCCTGGCGGCAACATCGCAGGCGCATGCCAGTTGGTTGTCGCGGATATTAAGTGGCCATCACTACAAGATACACCATAAACACCATAAGTCATCTCCGACGCCACAGCCAACGCCAGATGCTCCTAAATAACAGCGGTGTAGTAAGAAGTTTGAAACACTCCTGCATGGAAAACGGCCAAGAAAAGGAAATCTAATGGCGCCCAATCTGCACAACGTATTGAAGCGACTCACCCTGTTTGTTGCTCTAACTACTCCGCTGGCATTGTCTCTGACTGCGTATGCGGACGACGGAAATCATCGTCGGCATTCGCGACCGGAAACGCCGCCTCCGGACAAACCCGATGACGCCGCTGTTGTGCGTTCCATCCAAAAACACGCTGCAGAAGGAATGGCGGATTTTCAGGCGAACTTAGCATTGCTTTACGCGGACGGATGGGACTTGGAAAAAGACCCGAAACAAGCCGTCGCCTGGGCAAAAAAAGCCGCCGCGCAGGATTCCGCGTTGGGGCAGTACACCATGGGCTTCCTGTACTTGTACGGCATTGGTGTGGAAAAAGACCCCCTAATCGCGGCGGAATGGATTAAGAAAGCCGTCCGGAAAAAAGAAGAAAATGCACAGTACACGCTTGGGATGATGCACATGCAGGGCATCGGGGTGGAAAAGGATTTGACCAAGTACGTTAATCTGGTCACCGATGCGGCAAAGCAGGGCCAAAGTGACGCGATCTGGATGACCGCGACCCAGTTTCACAACACCCCGAGCATTGAAAACTACGATGGGCGGGCGCTGGAATGGGCCAACAAGGGCGCCAAAGACAACTGCATGACCAAGTCGCTCCAGATCAAATTGCAGCAGGCTCAAAAACCCTCCGAACAACTGGCGCAAGATGCCGCCAATGGCAATGCGGACGCCCAGTTCGCTCTAGCCACCCATCTGGCCAATGGCACGGGCGGTTTTAAAAAAGACAGACTCAAGGCCGACCAATGGTACAAGAAAGCAGCGGACAAAGGTTGCATCCCGGCACTTAACACCCAGGTTTGGGCATACGCCACCAGCACCGATGTTAACCTGTACAACCCCACCGGTTCTTTAAAATACGCCGATCGCCTGGAAGCGCTTGAAGATACCCAAAACGACCCGCACCTGATGGACACCATTGCTGCCGCTTACGCCGCCAACAGCAAATTTGACGAAGCGATTGCCATTCAGGAACACGCCGTCTACCTGTTCCAACGCATGGCGCATGCTACATTCTTGAACAAAGCCGAAGCACGCTTGAAACTGTACCGGAAACACCAGCCGTATCAGGAAGAGAAAAAATAGGGAAAGTGTTCACCCCCCGATAGATTCTTTGAGAACTGCTGCTTTTCAGCGCCAACGGCGCGTTTCATACCAGCCAGGGGCGAAGCCCCTGGGAAAGGGCTTTTAGAGAAAAGGAGGGCTGCAAGCCCGTTTCATAGTGACAGGTGGAGATATGGAATTCTTGGGTTTATGGTAACCTATGAAACGGGCTTGCAGCCCTCTAAGTTTTTATTTGTTCTTGTCCTGGGGCTTCGCCCCAGGCTGGTATGAAATGCGCCGTTGGCGCTAAAAAACAACCAATGTAGTGTCTATTGTTGTGTGCGCACACTCTAAAGTAGGAAAAGGAATCTTCTCATGCGCTGTAAATCAAAAACATTTGCCAGCAGCCTGATGATCGCTTGCTCCTGCTCGTTTTTATTTACGGCGTATGCGGAGGACGCGATACCCCCCCCGCAGACAGAATTGATGATGGGGACGGAAGATCACGATACCCCTGAATCCATCCAGTTAGATGCGGCCAAGGGTGACGCAAACACGCAACTTACTTTGGCAAAAATGTATTTTAGCGGGAATCAAGTTCCAAAAGATGTAGCAAATGCCATTAAGTGGTATCGTAAGGCTGCAGAACAAAACAATACAGAGGCCATGTTCTGTTTGTCTGAAATTTATCGGAACGGTTTTGATATAGAAAAAGACGAAAAACAAGGGATCATGTGGTTGCAAAAAGCAGCGAACCAAGGACATGTTCTGGCTCAATGTGATTTGGGAATAGCCTATCGGGATGGATCGTCCGCTCTTGCCAAAAATGAAATAAAGTCGTTCGAGTGGCTTGAAAAAGCAGCATGCGGGGGGAGTGATCTGGCAAAGTTCGCCTTGATGGTTTCCGTTAATGCTTGGCAACAACTGCCGATAAACGAAAAAACCGTTGACCCGGCAGATTTTAAAACACAATACGTGCTGGGGAAAAAATATTGGAAGGGCGCACAATGCCCCGTAGATAAGAAAAAAGCCATTCTCTGGTATACGAAATCTGCGCAACAAGGGTGTTACCAGGCCATGAATGAATTGGCATGGTTATACGCGACCAGCCCGGAAAAAGAAATTAGGAATGGTACCAAAGCATTAGAGTATGCAAGAAAAGCGATGAAAAAGGGAAGAATGCTTCCCGAAACAATAGATACTTTTGCTGCCGCTTATGCCGCCAACGGCCAATTTGACGAAGCCATCACCGCAGAAAATCGTGCCATTGCACTTTTCAACGCGCAGGATAGAGATGGTGAAGCAAAAGCGGCGGAACGACGATTAATAATTTACCAACATAAGCGACCCTATCTGGAATAAAAAAAGGAAAACACCATGTCCCGTACTGCAACGATCAAACGCGAAACCAAAGAAACCCAACTCACCGTGGAAATCAATCTGGATGGCGAAGGCGTCTTTCAGGGCGGGGTGGGCGTGCCGTTTTTTGAACACATGCTCGACCTGCTGGCCAAACACGGTTTGCTCGATCTGAAAATTACCGGCAAGGGCGACACGCACATTGACCCGCATCACACGGTCGAAGACACCGGCATTGTGCTGGGCAAAGCGCTCGCCGAAGCGCTCGGCGACAAGAAGGGCATCACACGTTACGGCACCGCCTACATTCCCATGGATGAAACGCTGGCGCGTTGCACGATGGATATTTGCGCCCGCCCCTATCTGCACTTTGATGTCGCCGTGGCCAATGAGCGCATCGGGGATTTTGACTCCGAACTCACTGAGGAATTCTTCCGCGCCGTCGCCATGAATGCGGGCATCACGTTGCACCTCGAACTGCTCTACGGTAAAAATAGCCACCATGTGGTCGAAGCGCTGTTCAAGGCTTTTGCCCGCGCTTTGCGTCAGGCGGTTTCCAATGATCCGCGCATGACCGGTGTGCCATCCACCAAAGGCGCGTTGTAACAACTGGGTGGGGAAAGAGAGAAAATCCTGTAAATCAGTTCATCTCTGTTGAAAAGATTTTGCAGCTCTCTGCGCCTCGTTAAAGCCTACCGCACGACCTTGAGCAGTTCCTCTTCTGCGGCCTTGGTCCATTTGCCGTTGTTCAGCAATGCTGCCACGGTGGGCAGGGCTTGGGCAATGGTTGCCAACGGCGTCAGTCCGAGATTGTGTAACTGCGGATAAACGATGATCTTGCCCGACAATGTGCGCTTTTCCACCGCACCAATCCCGTCACCCCCCCCCGCCATACCGGAAACGGCGTCCACGCTGAGGTTGGTGTCGAGTTGGTTACCCTGCACCTTGTCCAATACGATTTTCATATCACGCGTGGTGCTGCCGCTGGTACCGAACAGGAAGCAGCGTTTTTCGATGATCGTATTGAGATCGAACGGATGCAACGTCGGCGCGGGAATACCCGCGAAAACGTTGACGATGGAGTTGGACGAGGCATCGACAACTGCTTGCGCGACCACGGCGGAAACCGGAGCCATCACCGCGATGTACGAAAATTTCTCGGTCAGTTTTGCATCCTTCGTATTGACCATGCGGAGCGATACTTTGTTGGCGTCAGCGAGCGGCTGGGTCATGGCCTTGAGCGCATCAAGACGCGGCCCGTCGAAGTCGGTGGCAACCACTTCCAGCCCGGCCACGCCGGAGCACAGCACGCGAATGACGTGCATCTGACCCATCGGGCCGCCGGCGCCGATAATCAGACAGTTGTCATTCGGACGCACTTCACCGCTCGCCGGAATCATGCCGTAGGAGTCGGCGGCATTGCCCGTGAGCGTGCCGATCCAGCGGGTGCAACCGTAGTGGATGCGTCCCACGCCGATCTGCACGGGGCGTCCGATTTTTTGCCCGGCGGTAACGATGTTGATAATTGCGTTATTGCCGAGCGTCGGATTCAGTTTTTCGATGGTGTCCGGGTTCACGCCGAAGTACACCACATCGTCAAAACATTTTTCTGGCAGCACGTTCAAGTCAGCGGTTTCAACCGGAATGCCCAGAGATTTCAACGGAAGTAATTGTGCTGAATCCGCTGTGATAGCGGCAATGCTGGCGGGTTTCCCCTCGGCAGAGAAAGACTCCGCCAAGCCCGTGATCGCGTACCCGGCATCGGCAACGACCAACAATTTTCCGCCAACCTTGATCGTCTGGCGTTCAACCGTTGCGTAAGAATCCTCCACGCACGCCCACGGTTCCACCAGGCAAATGGCCGAACGGCTCTTGTCTTCCGCCACGGGAATCAGCA
>DNPO01000161.1 GCA_003501375.1 Candidatus Sumerlaeota bacterium
GCACCAGCCACGGCGGAAACGCCAACAGACATGTGGCAAAACTTCCGCGGCCCAAATAACTTAGGTATCGCTGCTCCGGGCGACTACCCCACCGCGTTCAGCGTTCCGGAGAATAAAAACATTCTCTGGAAAACGCCCGTGCCCGCTGAGGGCAAGAGTTCGCCTGTGGTCGCGAGCGGAAAAATATTCCTCACGGGCGGCAATAAAGAAGGGCGCCACGTGCTCTGCTTTGACGCGACCAGGGGTGCCCTTCTTTGGGACAAACCGCTTCAGTTGGAAGCGCCGGGTGCATCGGAAATGGAAGTTTCGCCCGACACGGGTTTCTCCGCCTGCACGCCTGCCACGGACGGCAAGCGCGTTTATGCCATTTTCGGTTCCGGCGAACTGGCCGCATTTGATCTTGATGGCAAGCAGGTCTGGGCGCGGCATCTGGGCGTGCCCGAGAGCGTCTACACCTATGCCTCATCGTTGTTGATGGCGGATGGGTTGCTCATTGTGCAGATGGATCGCGGAAGCGATCCGGGCAAATCCGTCCTGCTCGGCATTCAACCGGAAACGGGCAAGGAAGTTTTCTCGACCGCGCGTCCCGTGCCGAATTCGTGGGCATCGCCCTCGCTGATTACCACAGCAACGGGCAAGCAAATCGTTACTGCCGCACCGGAATGGATCATTGCGTACGATTCGCTGAAGGGGTCTGAAATCTGGAAGGTCAAAATTCCGCATGCAGATGTTGCAGCATCGCCCGCATTCGGAAACGGATTGGTTTATTGCGCCAACGAAAGCGTGGGACTGTTGGCAATTCGCCCGGACGGGAAGGGTGATGTAAGCGCATCCAAGGTCGTTTGGAAATTGGATGCAACTGCGCCTGACACATCAAGCCCAGTTTGCGACGGCAAGTATTACCTGCAATCCAGCAATGGCAAAGTGGCATGCTACAGCGCCGATCAGGGCAAACTGCTTTGGGAGCAAGACTTTGCTGTGAACACGCCCTCTTCTATCATTTTGGCAGGCGGGTTGGCGTACCTCGCGTGTGAGGACGGCAAGGTGCATGTGTGGAAGCCGGCGGATACGTATCAGGAAGCGGGCACCAGCGACGTAGGGGAGGCGATTTTTGCCACGCCGGCCTTTGTCGGAGGGAAAATTTATCTGCGCGGGGCGAAAAACCTCTACGGTATCGGGAAATAGCAACATGGAACCATCGGTCAGACCGACCGTTTTTTTCGTTGTTGACGATGTGCGTACCCTAACAATATTTGCATTGCATGGTGTGCTGCCTCCTTGGGGATTAAACTAAGGGTGATGTCTGCTAATTCCTTTTTAGTGTCTATGCTTATATAAATATTTCCAGAAATAGTTATTGGTTTAAAAAATAACTTACAAAATCTCTTTGATTTATTCTTCTGCCATATTTTAAGTTCACAACACGAAATCACCCTGTAAAATAGGCCTCATTTCGCGTGTCCTTTCCTGCACATTTTACAGTATATTTCTGAATGAAAATAATATCAAAAAGTTTTTTACAGGCTTCTTTCCCTGTGTTACGCTTTGTGGGTGGAATGCGGGATACGTGTGGTTGCGTGCTTTTTCGCATACTCGGATTGACCCTTTATACACCTTACACCACTAGGAATTTTCTATTCATGCGAAAAAAAATGATTCTTGCCGTATTTCTTTTACCAATTCTGAGCATCTGCATCGGGCTGACTTCTGCGACTGCGGGCAGGGACGGTTCCCTTTTAGAACCTACCAAAATAAATCCCAGCATTACCTGGGGCACTTGGGATGGGTGGGGCACTTCAATTTGCTGGATGGGCAATGTTTTTGGCGATCGCGATGATTTGGCTGATCTTCTTTTCACAACAAAAACAGTTTCATTTGAAAAGAAGACCTTGCCCGGCTTGGGGCTCAACATAGTACGCTATAACGCCGGGGCTTGTAGCAACAATGTGATCGGCGACTGGAAAGATCGCCTCTTCGGAACAACTAAAAAAATGGCGGTTTCCAAAACTATCAAACCGTACCGCCAAATGGATGGGTTCTGGTTGGATGGAAAGAGCGAAGACCCGCAATCCCAAAGTTGGGATTGGAGCGTTGATGCAAAGCAACGCGCTATGTTGCTCAAAGCGCGTGACCGCGGTGCCAACTGGTTTGAACTGTTCTCCAATTCGCCCATGTGGTGGATGTGCAAGAACCTAAATCCTTCGGGAGCGACAAATGGAAGCGATGACAATGTGGCTCCCGAACAGTACAAAAATTTCGCCATTTATATGGCTACCATCGCGTGTCAGGCAAAAGACAAATGGGGCATTACCTTTACCACGGTCGAGCCAATCAATGAACCGTTATTGGGTTGCTGGTACAGCAACGGTAAACAAGAAGGGTGCCACGTCAGATCGGAAGCGCAAGGCTCCATTATCCAGGTGCTTCGAACTGAAATGGACAAACGCGGTTTGAAAGATATGCCGATCTCTGCATCGGACGAGAGCCAGTATGATATGGCGGTGGATACGTGGAATACGTTCGACGCCAACACAAAACATGCCGTGAAACAGATCAATGTTCATGGATACCAGGGGGGGCAAGGACGCCGGGAATTCGTATACGCATTGGCCAAACAAGATGAAAAACGCCTGTGGAATTCGGAATATGGTGATGCGAATCCGTCCGGACTTGCGTTGGCGGCTAATCTGAATTTGGACTTCCGTTATTTGCACCCCACCGCCTGGTGCTACTGGCAACCCATTGATGGAAACAACTGGGGTTTTATCTCCACAGAAATGACAAGTAAAACCTTTCAGCAAGTAAACCCGAAGTACTACGTCATGGCCCATTACAGCCGCCACATTCGCCAAGG
>DNPO01000069.1 GCA_003501375.1 Candidatus Sumerlaeota bacterium
CCGAATCTGCGTTACGAACTGGATCGTTTCTGCGCGCGTACCGGTGGGCGGGTTAGTTTCAACAAGGAAGCGTTGCGGCGCTTTCTGGGTTTTGCCTCCTCGTCCGGCGCGTCATGGTCGGCTAACTTTCGCGATCTGGGCGGGGCGGTAACGCGCATGGCGACGTTGGCCCCGGGCGGACGCATTACGGAAGAGGTGGTTGCTGAGGAAGTGGAACGTTTGGGCGCAGCATGGCATCGCGCCGATGCTGTTACCGAAAAGACGCAGAGCGATGCTGCCATTTTGGAAGATGCGCTGGGCAAGGCAGGTGCTCAGGAACTGGATGCCTTTGACCGCGTGCAACTGGCCGAGGTCTTGCGGGTGTGCCGCACCACGTCCAACTTATCGGAAGCCGGACGGGTGTTGTTTGCCGTGTCGCGGGAGAAGAAAAAAACAACCAACGATGCCGACCGTGTGCGCAAATACCTGATGCGCTTTGGGGTGGATTACGATGCCCTGAGACGCGTGGGGTAAAAAAAGGCGAAGTGTATTAGGGGCAAACTAAGCGTGGTGTTAAAGCGATTTTAGAAAGTTTTTCCCTTGTGGCTTTTTTTTGTAACTTGAACTTACGCTGTTTGATAACGTGTACAGTTTGGACATATCGTTCCCACCCACCGACCCAATGAATGTCCTAATCTTCCCTGTCCATCGCTTCTTTCAGGGAGATGCGCATGTCGCGTGGAATTTCGTTGAGGAAGATGGAGGGGTAGGCTGGTTCGGTGTGACCGTAGAGACGCCGCGCCCAGGCGTTGCAGAGATAGGCGCGTTTTTTGGCGCGGGTCAGTGCAACATAGAACAAGCGACGTTCCTCTTCATTATGGTTTTGCTCACGTACCGCACGCGCGTTGGGGAAAATATCTTTTTCGAGAGCGGCGATGAACACCACGTCAAACTCTAACCCTTTTGCGTTGTGAATCGTCATGAGCGACACACTGCCGGTTCCGCCCACTTCGCCTTCATCGGCGCCGCGCAGGGCGATCAGTTCCAGATAGTCGAAGAGGGCTGCCTCCGGCATCTGCTCGTGGAATTCGTCCAGCGCGTTGAGAAATTCGTCAATATTTTCGAGCCGTCCAGCGGTTTCGATGGCCTTGGGGTCGCCCATCGCTTCCTTGTATCCCGTTTGAGCAAGAATGCTCTCCACCAGTTCGCGCGGAGTAACTTTTTCCGCCTTATAACGCCACTGCGCGATCATGTTGGCAAATGTGGATGCGCTGTTGGCGGTTTTGCCTTTGAGGCCCGCTGCGGCAAGCAGCGTGGGATCGAGCAGCACTTCAAAAACAGAACTGTTGTTATCGTGCGCATAGCCGACCAACTTGGAAACTGCGGTATCGCCCAGGCTGCGCTTGGGTTCGTTGATGATGCGCAGCAACGCGATCAGGTTGCCAGGATTCACGATCACTTGAAGATACGCGATCAGGTCTTTGATTTCCTTGCGGTCGTAGAAACGAATGCCGCCGACAACCCGGTAAGGAATCTGCGCCTGACGCAGCGCGTCTTCGTACACGCGTGAGAGCGCGTTGACGCGGTAGAAAATCGCCATTTCGTCCAGAGGTGTGCCGCTATACCGCAGGCGCGCAATCTGCTCGGCAATACGCCGTGCCTCATCAGTTTCGTTCGCACCCTCCAGCACGATAATCGGGTCGCCCTTTGCACCATCTGTCCAGAGGCGCTTGCCCAATCGCTGCGTGTTGCGACTGATCACCGCATGCGACGCTTCCAGAATGCTGCCGGTCGAACGGTAGTTTTGCTCCAGACGGATGATGAACGCGTCGGGGAATCGTTCTTGAAATTCTAATAAATTAGTTATCTCTGCCCCGCGCCACGAGTAAATGCTCTGGTCTTCGTCACCGACTACGCATAGGTTGTGGTGCTTGCCCGCAAGCAGTCGCACGATTTCAAACTGTGCAAGGTTCGTGTCCTGATACTCGTCCACCAGAATGTACTGGTAGCGGCTCTGGTAGTGTTCCAGAATGGCCGGGTTGTCCTGCCAGATTTTCACCACGAGAAGCAGCAGATCGTCGAAGTCTACCGCATCGCTCTTGCGCAGGTGCTGCTGGTAACGCTCGTACACGCGGGCGTATTGTTCACCGCGTCGCGCTTCGATGAAATCATACGCCTCCTGCCCTTCGAGCAGTTTCATCTTGGCCAGCGAGATGATTTCCTGTGCACTACCGGGAGTGAGGTGCTTTTTGTCGAAGCCCAGTTCATCCACGCAATTACGCAGCAGCGCGATCTGGTCAGAGGAATCGCAAATGGTGTACTGTGGCGTGAGGCCTGCGGAGTCGGATTCGCGGCGAAGAATGGCGGCGCACTGCGCGTGGAAGGTGCCGATGGCAAGTTTTTTTGCATCAGCGGATTGGCACAGTTGCAGCACGCGGTAGCGCATTTCCTTGGCGGCCTTGTTGGTGAACGTCGCGGCAAAAATGCGCCAGGGGTGTACCTGTTTCTCAGTGATGAGCCAGGCGATGCGATGGGTGATAACGCGGGTTTTACCGGAGCCGGCCCCGGCAATAATCATGAGCGGGCCTTCGGTGCGGGTAACCGCTTCCTGCTGCACGGAGTTCAAACCGCGTAGCAAAGGGTGCTGATCGTTTATTTCTTCGGGGGACATGAGTGCTTTCTATTTCGTCATTCGGGTTTTCTACGGGTATTCTCTT
>DNPO01000303.1 GCA_003501375.1 Candidatus Sumerlaeota bacterium
TTGATCCGTTGGTGAATGGGCGGGACGACATCGGTGCTGCGACAGCGTCGGTTGTTGATCGCTTGAACGATGTGGGGTGCGCCACGCTTTCTCAAATGCCCTACGATGACGGGGATTACACAACGTGGCCCACCTCCACCGCTTGGGTGGAAGCGTTGACACGTCGCACGAGTTCGTTCAATTACATCTACATGTCGAACGATACGACCATCAATGGGGTCAAACAATTGTTAGCAAATGGTCAGGTAGTCGTTACGCGTACCGATGTTTACGACAACTGGTATAAGTATTATGCGGAGGCAGGCACGGGCATAAGCAATTGGGTGATCTACTCGCACTCCGGCAGTTACGAAGGCGGCCACGCAATTACGATTGTCGGATATGACGATACCCGCGCTTACACCAATAACGGTACGACCAAGTATGGTGCCTTCCTGATTGCAAATTCCTGGGGACAATCCTGGGGAACATACAACACTTCTGGTACTGGCTCCAAGGGGTACTTCTGGGTGGCGTATGACTACATCAAGAGTAGCGGCAATTTCGCCTACGCCTACTACAACACCGACCGCGAACAATACCGTCCCAGCGTTTATGCCCTCACAGCCATCAGCGCCTCCAACCGTAGCGCGTTAACTTATACCGGCGGTTTTGGTTCAACTTCTTCTCCAGCATGGATTTCTTCGCAGCCCCCCGTCAGTGGCGACGGTGGCAGCAATGCGATTACCTCCGCCAAGCCTATCGCCGTGGACCTTACCGATAGCGATTCAGTTATTACGGCTACTACAAACTCCAATTTCTTTGTTAAACTCACCAGCACCGCCTCCGCCACCCTTGTCTCAGCCGCGCTGTACACCGATTTTGATGGGGATGGAACATATACAGCGCTTGCGTCCAGCAATACCAACGTAGCCATATCGGCTGGCTCCAGCGGATATGCACAATTCAGCGGGACAATGCTTTACTCTTTCTCGATTAATAACGGCGACACCACCGCAAACGCGCGGGACGTTGCGCTCAACAGCATTTGCATCGGCGGCATCCCCCAGTCCTACATGGCAAGTGAATCATCCGAGTTTACGGGTGCAGGCTGGGCCGATTACGCCACATCAGTAACCTTTCCTCTTTCGTCTGGCACAGGAACAAAGCAAATCTACTTCAAAGTCAAAGACTCCGCAGGAACGGTCTCGAGCGTAGTAAGCGACACCATTATATTGCCTCCGCCCGTTGTGACCGCCTTCACCATCAATAACAACGCTGCATCCTGCACAACGCGAACGGTGACATTGAACAATACCGCCACGGGCTATTCACTGAGCCAATACCGCGCCAGCGAATCGTCCAGTTTCTCCGACAAGGATTGGCAATCCTATTCCACCTCGCCTTCCTTTACTCTGTCCACGGGTAATGGAACCAAAACAGTTTATTTTCAAGTGTGCAACACCGATAACGAAGTTTCTGATATTGTATCAGACACCATTACTCTCTCAGGGCCGACGGTCAGTAGTTTTTCCATCAATAACGGAGCAGCATACACAACGGGTAGAACAATTACGTTGAATAACGTCAGTGCGGGAAGTCCCACTTATTACATAGCTAGCGAGTCCTCTGATTTTTCTGATGCCACATGGGCAACGTATTCCAGCGCGCCCTCCTTCGTACTCACCACGGAGGGAGAGGGCACGAAAACAGTTTATTTCAAAGTGAAAAATTCAAATGGGTTGGAATCGTCCCGCTTGACAGATACCATCACTCTCTATCAATCCATACTTGACTCGTTCACCATCAACAACGACGCAATCACTGCGGAAAATCGCGTGGTAACATTGAATAATGTGGTCTCCGGTAGCGCAGAATACTACATGGCGAGCCAATCGCCATCCTTTGCCGGCGCGCAGTGGCAAAAACCCTACTCCACTTCACCCAGTTTTACCCTGACTGGTGGAAATGGAACAAAAACCGTCTACTTTAAGGTGAAACATACCACTGGTCTGATTTCATCTGCGATAAGCGATACCATCGAACTCAAAATGCCGGTAATTTCCATGTTTATTATCAACGGAGGCGCGGCCCTCACCACAACGCAAGAGGTCACGCTCAACAACGACTGTTCCACTGGAAGCACCCCTTCCGAATACATGGCCAGCGAATCTCCCTCTTTTGTTAATGCGCAATGGAAGGCTTACAGCACGGCTCCATCGTTCACACTGTCAAGTTCCAGTGGCAGAAAAACAGTCTATTTCAAAGTCAGAAACACCACGGGGCAAGAATCCATAACAACGCTGAAAGACACCATCACCTATTCCCCCCCGGCAGTAAAGCAATTCAGGATCAATGCTGGAGCGAGCGGGACGACGACCCGCACGATTACGCTCAATAATATCTGCTCCATTTCCAGTGGAACGATCGTGGCTTACGCAGCGAGCGAGGATGTCGATTTTAAAGATGTGATTACCTCTTCCACCTACTCAAAAGCCCCAATATTTTCCATTACAACACCAGGGGATGGCATCAAGACCGTCTACTTCAAGGTCTGGAACGATCAGAATCAGGCTTCCGCCTACAAGGCGGATACTATTATCCTCAACGAATTGGGAATTGATTCGTTTGCTATTAACACCGCGTATGATACCGACACCACGGTTAGTACGCGTGCTATCAGATTGGCCAGTTCTTACTCGGCTGGCGCCGGCTATACAACAACGCGCGGTGCATTCAAGTCGTCCAATCCCACACAATACATGGCAAGTGAATCACCAACGTTCAGAGGTGCCTCTTGGAAGGCGTATGCACCACTCACATCGTTCACGCTGTCAAACAACAGCAGCGTCAGCAACCCCGCCAGCAAAACCGTTTACTTTAAACTCAGGAATGTTGCGGGGCAAACAACATCGACCTGTAGCACGGTGGTACTCGATATCCCGATACTGAAAAGCGTTTTGATCAACGATGGCGCAACAACCGTGTCACTTACCGCAACCACCATCAAACTAAGTCCCACACTGACCGGGACGGCAACACAGTACATGGCGAGCCAGTCTTCGGCATTTACCAACGCATCTTGGTTAGATTATAGCCCCACCGCGTTATCATCCGTGCCCATGACATTTACTACCGCAGGGACAAAGCGGGTGTACTTCAAGGTAAAAAACAAAGCCGGGGTCATCTCGTCAACCGTAAGTGACACCATCGTGGTTACTGCGAGTACCACAAAATCCGCGTCCTCCACGGCAGTGTCCAGTACCTCCGCCAACTCGACAGTATCGACAAGTGGCAAAACGGGCATGACGGGCAGCGGTAGCGCAACTGCCAATGGAACAACGTCAATCACCGGCGGCACAACAACTGTTGAGACCGTAACGAGCGGTACCACACGCGTTATCGCCCTGAGCAACGCTTTGGACTTTAGCACGGTTGCGCTCGGCGCAATTGCTCAGCAAACGCTGACCCTGGCCAACAGCGGCAACGCTCCCCTAACGGTCAGCGACATCACCTACCCCAATGGCTTCACAGGGGACTGGGCTGGAGGCAGCATTGCCGCAGGTGCGTCTCAAACAGTCGTGGTTACTTTTGCTCCAACGGCGGAGACGGGTTATGCGGGAAACATTACAGTGACCTCCGACAAAACCAGTGGGACAGAAACGCTTGCCGTCCAAGGCATTGGCGCAAAACCAAATTTGGTAGTTACCGACAGCACGTTATCGGCAACTCAACTAAAGGTCGGCGACGTTGTCCAAGCCACGCTCACCATCGGCAATGCCAGTAATTTTGTTACGGGTAAATTCCATGTGGCCCTCTACTTCTTCACGGATGATATGCTGTTAGAAGGCACTGGTTATCTGGTCGGTGAAGTGGCAGTCGATCCTCTACCTGCTGGCGGCGAAACAACAGCAACGTGGAGTTGCACGATGCCCGATTTGTTGGGCACTGTTCGCCCGGTGTTTGCGCTGGACAGTCAGTCGGAAATAACGACATGGAATGCAACAACCAATCTGGTACAATCGGAAGATTCTCTGATTGTTACGCCGTAACTCTCTTTTGAAAATGGGGAGATTGTATGATAAAAGCATAACTCAGCGTTTTACAGTCGGGTTGCTTTTCTTTGCCCCGAACTGTAAAACGCCGTGCTATGCTCGTTTGTACTTTCGGCACTGATTACGAAACGCCTTTTTTTGTTTGCCTCCCTGTGCGTTCCCACCTTGACAGTTAAGTGTTTTTCAGGGTAAAAGAGGGAGAGGCAACCCACTGGAAAGGAAAGCCCATCGTGACAACTGAAACCCCTTCGCCTAACGAGGATATTCATAAAGAATTAGATTTGCTATTGCGCAAGGCAGAAGAACTCTATGCCGAAAAAAAATATGACGAAGCGGTCGGGCATTTGCAGCAAATGATCGAGCGCTTTCCCGACTCCCCTCTCCCCCACCATGATCTCGCGGTTGTCTATCTTTCCCAATTGTATGATAAGTACCAACACATGGAAGTGTGGGAAGACCTGGCGGACGATGAGGCTATTTTTGAGGCGGCTGTAGCGGCAGAAGAAGCCGCATTGGACGTGGACGGCGAATTTGTCCCTGCGTTAAACAACTTAGGTACCTTGTTTGCCCTGCGCGGCTGGTGGGAAGATGCAGTGGAAGAGTGGGATTATTCCCTCTCAATCGACCCAGAACAACCGGAATTACGTGAAGATTTGGCTGAAGTACGCGAACGAGTGGGAGAGTAAATTCCGTGAGCGACAGCGTCGAATCTCCCGGGGAAAACGCATCCGTACTGTTGGTGGATGAGCAAAGTGCGTCTTGCTCTCTTTTGGCGCAATGCCTGAAGAGGCAGGGCGTGTCAGTGGCGATTGCGACAACTCGAGAAGAACTGACCAGCCTTGCCCCCTGCTTCTCAAAAATAAAAATGTTGTTCTTTTCAACAACCTTTCCTGGGTTGGATACGCCCGAGGGACAATTCGACTTTCTCCGATATTTTAGTTTTACTCCAATCGTTGCTATCGGTGCTGCCAATGCAGCCCCCGTCTTCCAGGATCAAGCGGGAGGCATTTTTCCCATAGCCACTCTCGTACGTCCACTGTCGTTGGAGGCCATTGCATCGGCCCTTGCAGCGTGCCATCGTTTTCTGGAAAGTTTGTCCGTTTATTCCGAACGTCAATCCTTTCTCCACCTCTCAGACTGGTTAGAAGAACCCCTTGCACGTATCTTGCACGACTTAAACAATCAGTTAACCGGCATCAAGGGAGGGATTGATCTCTTCGCCTACGCCCTCACCAGCATTGCCCAGCCTGATTTGCAGGATCGCTTTAAGCACTACCAAGATCAGTTTATAACACCCAGCATGGAGCGGTTAGATCAGATGGTTGCTCAATGGCGAAGAATTCGTGAGTCCGCAGGCAATGCGGATGCGCATGCCATTGGTCTTGCAGAAGCGTTACGGCTCGTCCTGAACATTGCCGCGGCACCAGCGCAGGCGGAACGCGTGCGCTTTCGTCAGTTTGGCACAACGGAAGAATCGCCAGACATTTTGGCGGTGTGGAATACTTATCAAATCGGGATGCGCCCCCGGCATGCAATCTGGGCATTGGCGCAGGTGCTGCGTAATGCCGTGGAAGCGACTGATTCTATTGAAGATGCTCATATTTTAATTGAGATAGAATTGGTTCCCGATGATTCCGTTTGTTTCATTAGCATATTCGATAATGGCGAAGGCTTTACTGACGAGTCTCGGGAAAATATGTGGAAAACTTTTTATAGTACAAAAGGTGCTGCACGCTTGGGTCTGGGACTACCCATCGCCAAACAAGTCGTTGAGCGCTCTCAGGGACAAATAGAACACCAGCCCTCTCCCTTGGGAGGGGCTGGTGTCAGGATTCAAGTACCATTGGTAAGTTAACTTTGATGTAATCAGCAAAAAGGAAAATATTTCTAAAAAATGAAAAAGACACTCGTAGCATTTCTTCTCGCTCTGCTTTCTTGCAGCAGTATGTCACCTCTTTATGCCCAAATCACCGCTGGCGCAACTGCAACCCCCGAAGTTTCCCCCACTCCCATGGACAAAAAAGCATGGGAAGGTGTTCTCCGTGAAAAACCTGAGTACCAACAAAAGTATCAGCAATTAATCAATTCAAGTGTGCCCAAGACAGCCAAGGCGACTCCCACCGCCACCCCCAAGCCCTCCGATGTTACTTTTCCTGAAGTGCGTTCCCCCCAACCTAAAAAAACGCCTCAGACGGAAATGCGTACCAAGTATCCGCCAGAGCAAGTGGTAGTTGCTGAAATCGGGGATATGTATAAACTAACCCTGAAAGAATTGTGGGATATGTTACCCGTGGCAGTTAGTACCAAATTGAGAGAAAAAAGCAAGGATGATCCATTCCTGCGACTCGAAGTGGATCGCCAGGAAACAGAAGCAGAAAATGATGCACTCCGCAACTGGGTTTTGAACAAAGGTCTGACAGCAATCGCCATTCAAAAAGGGACGACGGTCACAAATGAAGAAGTAAACGCAAAGTACCAGCAACTCCAGAATATGCAAGGCAATGCAACCCCAGGCGCAACAGTTGCAGTGGCTGTCAAGCAAGACACCATCCAGCAGGAACTACGCGCGGCCTTGATTTTGAACAAATATATCCAGAGCATTGTCAGTAAGCGTTTCGGTGATCAAGACCTCGCCAAAATCTATGCAAGAACTCCCGAACTGTTTATGCAACCTCCGCAAATTCATGCCTGGCAAATTTTTGAAGAAATACGCGGTGAATTATCGGACAACGAAGTGCGTGACTTGCGTGGAGAGTTTTACAAAGTTTGGAAGCGGTCAACAAAAAACGGTGGCAAAGATTTTGAAAAAGTAGCAGCAGAGGTAAATCCCATGATTGGTCAAAAGCGCAGTAGTGGCGACTTAGGCTGGGTGGGGGATCATTCGGAATTAGCGCCAGAATTGTTGGAAGTACTCGCAAAAATGAAACCAGGTGAAGTCAGCCAGATAATCCGCGTGGAAGGAAAATCTCCCAGCATAATGTCGGGCGCTATTCAGGGGACATCTTCAAAAGCACCTAACAATGGAAGTATTCAGGCAAAAACGGGGGGGTCTTTGCATATATTAAAAGTGGTGGAACGGCAAGAAGCCAAGGGAACCACCTTCGATGATTTTGCGCGGCAACGTGTAATTGAAAGTTTAATTGAGAGTTACAAAAATACAGTGGGCCCCAAAGAACTTGAAAACGCTCCATTCAAAATTACGCAAAACCGTCTC
>DNPO01000188.1 GCA_003501375.1 Candidatus Sumerlaeota bacterium
AATATGACTTTTGAATTCTCCTGCCCCGTTCCGCCCATTCTTTGGCAAACCTCTTGACGCCTTAGTTATGGACATGGTAGACTGATGCCCTAAGGTGGCAGATGAGTTGCCGCGTACACTTGAGGGGTTAACCAATTAAGGATGCCGAAGCAACTAAGCGCTGATTATTTCCTTCCCGGGCTGTCTATTTTGATAGAACAGCGTTCCGGCTCGATGAATAGTCGAGTGGAAAGTAGGATCATTGGTACCGCCTCCCCCTGTTATTTGCTGGCGGAATTGCCGATGGCAAATGGGCGCCCTGCGATTCTTACGGATACAGCGCAATGCGTTATCCGCATGGTGAATGCGGGTGTTGCCATTGGTTTTCGTGCCGCCATTGAGTGCGTTCAGACAACACCATTTCCCTTGGTGGTTTTCTCGTATCCCGAGGAGTATCAAGAAATTGTGATCCGTCAACGCGAACGGATTGATTGTTGTATCGAGGCGTTGCTTGCTCCCAAGGAATGGGCTGGTGAGCCTCCCCAAGGCGCTTCTGGAGGGGCTCCATCTCTGGCGCGGCTTCCCTCGGAGCCGTATTATTCTGCTGTGGTGGACTTGAGTATGGGCGGATGCCAGGTTGCGATTCCTTACATTGATCCGCTTTTTACCACAGAAGAGGCATTTCCCGAGTTGCGCAGACAAGTAGCACCTGCGCAGGAAATGTTTTATCGTTCCAGCAGGCTTCAAGATATCTTTACTAAAGGACGCACCTGCGACCTGAGTTGTGAATTGCCTGCTCCGGTCACCATGGCTTTTGAAAAAATTCCGGTGGAAACACGTTGGACCACCAAAGCCCAGCACTCGCTCTTGATCGGTTTTAAATTCTCTACCCCCATGCCGGGGTTGAGTGAGGCGGTTCAGGAAATCATCGAATATCAATTGAAGTATTTTAAGCGTCCTGTTAGACCCATGTAATAAATAGCAGAATGAAAGGTTTCACGAACGATGACTGGCCCCGTTCAAGTAACCCGGCACGAGGGGGATATCTCAGACCCCCGTAAAATATACGCGCCGCTTTTCCCCGATTTTCTCGGTGTACATCGCGCGCTGACGTTTGATGCCTATCAACGTACCGAGGAAAATAAGTTAAAAGTCGTATGCAATGCGGGGAACGAATTGAATCCGCAGCAGATGGCACTGTGCCAAGAATTGGGTAAAGCCAAGCGCCTTTATGTGCGCATGGACCAAAAAGATGAAGCGATCAAATTTGCGGAAGACGCTCTGCCTGAACTTCTGACTGACCCGCAAGTGCCCTTGGAATCCAAGTGCGGCATGGTGCAAAACCTAACCACGTCGCTCTCGGCTGAATTGTTTGACAAGCCGAGCGCGGAGAATATCCGTCGTCAAAAAGATACGGTAACGGCGATGGTCGGGTTGACCTTGCGCAATCCCGCCGCTATCCGTGGTTTGCTCGGCTTGACGCACCACGATTATTATACCTACACGCACTCGGTCAACGTGGGGATTTACGCTCTGTCCATTGCAATTAATCACCTGAATCCTGCTGAGCACAACCTGTCTGAAGTCGCGTCTGGGTTTTTTCTGCATGATATTGGCAAGAGCCAGGTTGCGCTGGAGATTATTAATAAGAACGGTCCGCTGAATGAAGAGGAATGGGCTGAGATGCGGAAGCACCCCGAGCGGGGATTTGAACTGTTGGAACGAGAAAAATCTGGCACGCCCATTGTGCGTCTAATTGTCGGACAGCACCACGAACGCATGGATGGCCGCGGTTACCCCGAGGGCGCAACCGGTGAGGAAATCCATCTTTACGCTCGTATTTGCAGTATTGCTGATGCGTATGACGCGCTCACTACCAAGCGTTCCTATAAAGCAGCATTGCCGCCGTTTAAAGCGCTCAGTATTATGAAGGAAGAAATGTGCAATCAATTCGACCCTGATATTTTTAAAACTTTTGTGCTGATGATGCACAATCAGCAAATGCCACAGCCTCAGAAGTAATTACGAATGAGGAATGAGGAATTAGAAATTAGGAATTGCAAGATGGTTGTAATTCCTAATTCGTAATTCCTCATTCCTCATTTTTACTTTGTCGTTGCTTGTGGGCTGAGTCCAGGTTGCGGTGCGAGGAGTATCTCGCATTTTTTTCCACCTTGAATTGCTTTGATTTTCTTTTCCAGTTCTGACACTTCTTCGCGTCCGACATGGCCTATAATCGTCATATCCGAATGCCAAGACTCGCCCGGCCCCAGTTTCACTATGCGCCCCTGTTGCCGTTCAAAACCAACAAAGTTTGGATGATTGGTGCCCGGCTCGATCCCTGTTACATAACCATCTTCCAGCGCGCCTTCGTTTTTCCATACCGTCAGGTAAGGTAGTGCTTCCACCGGAAAGATGTGGCTCACCGCCAGGTCACCCGCTTTATTGCGCAACCCCGCCACTGCATACCCGTTGCGGTCAGCACGCGGACGAATAAAGTAGCACTCCTCAGGACGACCCGATTTCGGCGCATCTAACACATCCCACTCCCGCATGCGCTTTGTCGCGTAAGGGTCACGTGGTGATATGGAGTCCGACGCGGTTAAGAGACGGCTGCCTTTTTCCAATAACGGCGGGCCGTAGTTGATGTGGTACAGCATCTGACATTCTTCCGGTGTCGAGCGCATGTTGGTAATCCGATCTTGGATAACCAACCAGTTCGCACCCGGCGCGGTAGTCATGGTTGTATCCAGGCGTAGATTTGGCCCGAACATGCTGGATTCAAACACCACACCTTGAACGCTTAGGAAATAGGGTGGCTCCAGCCCCACACTCACTTGTACAAATGACGCCGGAGTATTGGCCAGACCACCGTGTAACGTTTTCAATTTGCCATCGGTGTCCACGCCCGGCGCACCGTTGTGTGTCATGCCGCAACGTACCAGCCACTCATTAAAACCGTTCAACCAGCCTACCCCACCATTTTCTTCCAAGCGCACATATGCAGGATGAATCGCCTCACACGCAGCCCCGCCCACCGGGCTGTCCC
>DNPO01000305.1:0-1344 GCA_003501375.1 Candidatus Sumerlaeota bacterium
CCTTAATGCCGAGCAAAAAAGATATGCGCTGGTGTATAAGCCCGTAGAGGTGAAAAATGACCGTATGTTTGCCATCCTTACCATCCTTAAGCACTGCATGCATTTGGTTGCACCTCAAAGTCATTGGGCCCAACGCCTCAAGGCGCTGCTTGTCGAATTCCCCGATATTCCGCTGAAAAGCATGGGATTCCCGGATAATTGGACAGAGAATTTTTTCTGGAGTTTTCCTCGAGAACGTTTGGAAAGACGCCGTCGTCCCTACACATTACGCCGAAAGATGTATCGGCATTTCGATTGCTAAAAGAACATCCCCAGCGGTGTTGCTTAAGGTGAAAAGCGAAAACGCACAAGTGAAGACAAATTTATGTTGCCGACCTACCTTCTACCGTTGCGTTTGCGTGAATTGTGCCCTATAAAAGTGTGAAGTTTGACAATCCACCCCTTCACGTCCTGATTTTATTTCTCGGAGGGCATGACAGTGCCTCAAGCGCTTGACCAAATTCTGGTACATCTTATTACCAGCACTAAGTATTGCACACCGTCCATCACACCTGCGTTGCGCCCGCGGCTATACGAATACATGGCCGGAACCTTGGAACGTATGGGGTGTCCGTCCATGCAAATCGCAGGTACGACTGATCACATTCACGTCCTTTTTTTGTTGGGTCCCGCGCTGGCCGCAAGCCACGTCATCGGGGAGATCAAAAAGAGTTCTGCCAAATGGATGAAAACGCAGGGCGTCAACACCTTTGCCTGGCAGTCAGGGCATGGCATATTTTCCATCGGCGAACCGCAACTGGACCGTATTCTCAATTATCTTCAAAGCCAGGAAGCAACCCATAAAAAGGTCTCTTTTCAAGATGAAGTCCGGTGGCTTTTAAAACATCAAAAAGTTGCGTACGATGAGCGGTATGTGTGGGATTAGCCAGGCTGTTTCAAAGAATCAATTCTTCTTCAAATTTTAGGGGAAATACCATAAGATGTCGCCAACAGGGCATTTTGGCGTTTGCCCAGCAGCCATCGCTATCTCGCTACCATTGAGGCCCCGCATGACAAAAAACTACGAGGAATGCACGCAGATAATCGCGGATTTTATTCGCGAAGCCCGCGTTGAAATAACCGAACAATTGGCGGAACTCCTGATGTTCCAGACCGTGAGCGGTTCCAAGGATGTTGATAACAAACGACTTTTTGTGAATGAAACCACGCGTGGGTTTTCCTTCCTCAGCCGCTTAGCCAAGCAGTTTGGTTTCGAGACACGCAATTACGATAATCAAGTTTTTATTATCGAGCAGCCTGCAACCGATGGCGGCAGCGAGGTTATCGGCTTGCCGCTGCATCTGG
>DNPO01000305.1:1596-9501 GCA_003501375.1 Candidatus Sumerlaeota bacterium
TGCCGCTGCATCTGGATGTGGTGCCCTCCGGCGAGGGATGGCATTATCCGGCGTTTGGCGGCATGATTGAAAACGATGTGCTTTATGGACGCGGCGCCCAGGACAACAAAGGGCCCATTATTCAGATGCTCTATGCCTTGTACATGGTCAAGCGTCTGGGACTGCCGTTCAAGCGCACCGTGCGCCTGATCATTGCCTCGCAGGAAGAAACCGGCGAATGGGATGATGTGGATTTCTATTTACAAAAAGAACCTGCCCCCAACTTCAGCATCGTGGCTGACTCCACCTTCCCCATTATCAACGGTGAAAAAGGCTTTGCGGATGTGAAGATCGAACTCACCTGGAAAAACAAACCAGGCCCGTTGTCCATGTTACAGTTTAGTTCGTTGAAAGCAGGCGAGCGCTCAAATATTGTGCCCAATCGCGCCGACATCGCATGGGAAGCCACGGCTGGTCAATCGGCTGGAATTTCACAAACGCTGAAACAATGCTTGCAGGATTACCTGCAAAAGTACCCTGATGCGGATGCGTTCCCGTTACGATTGGATATCGACCCCGAAAGCCAGACACGTTCGCTGTGTGCCACTTTCCTTGGCAAGAGCGCGCACGGCAGTCGCCCGGAAGATGGACGTAATGCAGCGCTGGATGCACTGAAATTTTTGGACACCGTGCCGGAACTACCCGTACAACTCGTGCGTGTGGCGCATTTTTTGCGTGACAGTTGCGAAGATTTCTATGGAACCAATCTGGATATTGCCGGCTCGCACCCCTTCATTGGCAAGACCACGGTTAACCTGGGTATTCTGGAGATCACCAAGGAAACAGCCTCCGCGGTTCTCAATATCCGCAACACACTGGGCATGACCTTGCACGAGATGATCGGGAAAATAAAAACCCGGGTACAAACGTGGGCAGATAAGAACGGCATGGAAGCATCGGTGAAATTTGTTGGCAAGGCGCATGAACCGCTGTATCTGAACCCGAAGCAACACCCGGAACTCATCGCCTCGCTACAGAACGCTTACCGTTCGGTAATTGGCGAAGAAGCCCAACTCCGTGCCGAAAGCGGCACGACATACGCCAAGGCCTTTCCGAACGCGTTGTGCTTCGGCCCCGTGTTGCAGTCCGAAGAGCAATCGCTGGCGCACCAGGCAGATGAATGTGTTAAAATTAGCCATGTCCTCCGTAATACCACGATCTATGCGCTCATGCTGCTCCAGTTAGCAACCGACATAGAGCACACCACGACGGAAACGATTCCTGACATTTTGTAATGAGAAAAACCATAATGAAGACGACGCAGTTTTTTTTTATCGTCATGGTGCTTTGGGGGGTTTTCTCTCCAGCCGCGCACGCCGTCGAGTGGCAGATAGCCTGGTCGGATGAATTTACGTCCAACGGTTTGCCTAACCCGGCCTACTGGGATTATGAAGAAGGGTTCAAGCGCAATCATGAAAAGCAGTATTACACGCGCGAACGCTTGGAAAATGCCCGGGTGGAAAACGGGATGCTCATTATCGAGGCACGCAAAGAAAAATATCCGAATGCTCATGCCAACCCCGGACCTAAAAACTGGAGTCCGGATTTTGCGAGTTATACTGCCGCCAGTTTGATCACCAAAGGCAAGGTGGAAATGACATATGGACGCCTGGAAGTGCGTGCGGAATTGCCGCAAGGTGCGGGAACCTGGCCAGCCATATGGATGCTGGGCAATAGTTACGGCGAGGGCTGGCCGAGCTGCGGGGAAATTGACATTATGGAGTTTGTCGGGCAGAAGCCACGGGAACTGAGTTTCAACATTCATTATTATGATGCAAAAGAACAAGAGAAGCACGGTTCTGCTCAAAAGGTGTTCACTGCGCCCAAACCCATTACGGGCTTCCATGTTTATGCGATTGAATGGTTTCCCGACCGGATTGATTATTATTTTGATAAGAAAAAAGTACATGCGTTTTACTTGGATAGGGCGGGAAAAGGCAACGAAAACCCCTTCCGTCACCCGCAATATTTATTGCTGAATCTTGCGCTGGGGGGCGAGTGGGGCAAGGAAATTGACGATTCAAAACTGCCCCAACAGTATAAAATCGACTACGTGCGTATCTACCGCGGCAAGCCAAAAAGTGGAAAATGAGTGAAAACACCCCCGCCGACTTTATATCGGTGGTGTGATGATTTTGTACAGTTTGCCTGTTGTTCAGTCGTCCATCCGGGACCTTTCAGGGTGCAAAATAAAACTCGCTATCCGGGGGTTGCGCTTCGCTTACCCCCGGATAGTATATCCCATCCCTGCGCGATGAACTACAGCAGCAAAATGCAAATGCGGCATTTCAATATGCAAATGCTCTGGGGTTGTCATTTTTCAGTCATCTTCCAAATACCGTGCCAGTCGGAGGGAGGGTTGGCAATCAGGTCGCGGCAACGGCGCGCGTACGCGGCGGATGGCGCATCGGCGGATTCGTGCGTGGTAAAAATGGCGATTGCTTCCTGAAAACTCCCGTTGTAATAGAGCGATAGTGCAGTAGCAAAGGCATCGAACGTTTTTTTATGCGCGGCATAATCGGCGGGGAACATCGGTTCAAAAACCCGGATAGGTTCTTCCTTGCCCACCACCTGGATGCGGGAAATTTCCCGCACGGCAAAATCGGAACCAAGTTTTTCCTTCGTGGCTTCGGAGATCAGAATGCGCGTGCCAAATTGCTTGTTGACCCCTTCGAGGCGCGAAGCGAGGTTGCCCGCATCGCCCAGAAAGGTGTAGTCGAAACGCTGGTTGGAACCCATGTTGCCCACCACCACCTTGCCGGTGTTCAGGCCGATGCGCGCGGAGAAGGGCTTATTGTCAATGCGTTCCATGAAGATGGGACACAATTCGTCAATTTTTTTCTGACAGCGAATTGCCGCGCGCACCGCGCATTCCGCATGCCCCGGCAAATCAAGTGGCGCGTTCCAGAAGGCGATAATCGCGTCGCCTTCGTACTTGTCTACCGTGCCACCCTCTTCCATGATAATGTCGGTCATGGCAGTGAGGTAATCATTCAACAACGCGGTCAACTCAACGGGCGTCAAATTTTCAGAAATGGACGTGAAACCCTGCACGTCTGAAAAGTAAATACTCAGTTCGCGCAACTCACCGCCGAGTTTCAGTTTGTTTGGGTTGTTCACCAACTGTTCAATAACCGCCGGGCTGAGGTACTGTCGGAAGGCTCCGCGAATAAAGCGTTTTTTTCGTCCCTCAACCGCGTAATTAACAGCGAGCGTCCCTACCAGTGCCAGAGCAACGGCGCTAAATGGTACGGCGACGTTCAGCCAACCGCCCAGCGTATAGGCTCCAAATCCCAACAACAGCGGAAGAGGTAAAAAAACGAGTGATAGGAGGAGGGTGCTGTAAATATGACGGGCATGGCGCAAGGCAACGGCTGCACTTGTAGCCAATAAAAGCGCCAACGCAAAAACAAACCACATTGGAACTTCACGCAAAACAGAAAGCCTATTGTTATGGGTCAGCAAGTTATCAAGCAACGTCGCGTACAGTTCCACTCCAGGATACGTTGAACCCAGCGGGGTGTTTTTTAAATCGTTGAGACCTGCCGCCGTTACGCCTACCAAAATAATCTTGTCCTTAAAATCCGCTGGATTAAGCGCGGGCGTTTGTCCCGCGCGCAGGCGCAGTTCCGACTGAATCACCGCAGCGGCATTCACTGTTTTATGCGTTTGCGATGGTCCTCGAAAGTAGAGCACCGCATTGCCTTTGCCGTCGAGTGGCATTGGACGTCCATTCACCAGCAATCCCGCTTTACCAATGGCAAGTCGAGCATCCGGCTGTGCAGCCAGATACGCTGCGAGTCCGAGCGATGGGATCACGTGTCCATCAAAAAGTTGCAACGCGGGTAAGCGGCGGATAACCCCGTCAGGATCAGGATCGCCAAACGTGCTGCCAAATTGCGCGCCCGCAGTGGTCAGACGTGACACCGGGAAAGAAGCGTGGGGAAGCGTGAGCGATTGCAGAAAAGACGGTTCTGGAGGAACCACTTGTATGGAGACGGACGATGCCAAATCCTTTGGCCAAGCAGTGGTTTCGCCCTGGGTGCGACTGCACGCCGCTGCCGTCACAAAGCCTTTTGTTTTTCGAATGGCTGCCGCAAAAGTTTCATCATCTTCTACGCCCAAGCGCGAGGGCTTGGTAAAGAGCAGATCAAACACCACCGCTTTTGCCCCGGCGCGGGTGAAAAAATCGGTGATCGCAGCGTGGTATGCACGTGGCCAGGGCCAGGTTTCGCTGTTTTCACGTTGTGCCCAGTCCAGACTGTTTTGATCAATGAAAACGAGGCGGATTTGATCTGTGGCTTCGGTGGGTTTGGCAAACGTCTGCACGCGCCATTTGTACAAGGGTGCTTCGAGCCAAGCGAGCGCACCCACAGCAGAGAGAGCGAGTACAAGGAGTGTGGAGCAGAAACCAATCAGAATACCTTGAGAGAATTTATTTTTGGGGAGCATGGAAGAAATCAACAAAGGGGATTGTCAGAACGCCACAGGCGTACGCACAATTACTCTGCCACAAGTTTCCCCAGAAAACAATTCTCACTACAAAGTGCTCATCGCTTCACCCCCCCCTCTTCCAACGCCTCGCGCACTTTTTCCGCCAGCATTTTACGGGAGAAGGGTTTTTGAATAAAATGCACTCCGGCATCCAACACGCCATGTTGTGCAATCACATTGGCTGTGTATCCAGACATGAACAAATGTTTGAGGTTCGGGTAACGTGTCAAGATACGTTGAACGAGTTCCCGCCCGTTCATTTCCGGCATCACCACGTCGGTCATTAACAGATGGATTTCACCCGCGTGTTTATCGGCCAGAAAAAGTGCTTCGCTGGGTGAGTTCGCGGCCAGAACGCGGTATCCCAACCGTTCCAACATGGCACGACTCATGTGCAACAGTGCCGGTTCATCCTCCACCACCAAAATAGTTTCATGATGCCCGGCACTCACTTCGTCTTGTTCAGCGCCTTCTGGCGGTGTCTGGACTAAATTTTCGGCATAGCGTGGCAAATATATTTTGAAAGAGGTCCCGCGTCCAGGTTCGCTGTACACATTAATGGTGCCGTGATTTTGCTGCACCACGCCGTATACGGTGGCAAGACCAAGACCAGTTCCCTGTCCCACTCCCTTGGTGGTAAAGAACGGTTCAAAGACGTGGTCTATGATATCTCTGGACATCCCGTGTCCTGTATCTGTGACCTCCAATTCTACATACTCACCCGGCAGCGCATTGGCGTTGTTGGCGCAATACTCGTCGTCCAGAACCGCGTTGCGGAGTTCAATAGTAATATTGCCCGGCGCATCAATCGCGTCGCGCGCATTCACGCAGAGATTTGCCAACACTTGATCCACCTGCGAGGGGTCCACTTTTACCGACCATAAATTCTCCCCGGGAATCCAAACAAGTGTAATATCTTCACCGATTAGCCGCTGGAGCATTTTGGTCATACCACTAACGATTTCGTTTAAGTCCAGAATTTTGGGTATCACGGTTTGCTTACGAGCAAAGGCGAGCAATTGTCGGGTAAGCGACGAAGAGCGCAACGCTGCTTTTTGGATTTCGAGCAAATCCCCATGAAGCGGATTGGATGGATCGACCTCTTCCAGTGCCATTTCCGTGTGCCCCAAGATTACCCCCAGCATGTTGTTAAAATCGTGCGCCACACCACCTGCCAGCCGTCCAACAGAATCCATTTTTTGTGCTTGAAGCAGTTGATCCTGCAAGCGCTCGCGTTCTTCTTCAGCGTGTTTGCGGTCCGTTATTTCCGTGGTCATTCCACAAATGCCGGTTACCACACCATTTTCATCCCGCAGGGGAAACTTGATCGAAATGAAAAAGCGCGTTCCTTGGGTGGTATCTTCCAATGTTTCTTCTATTTCCAGCATGGCCCCAGAACTCATTACCTTTTCGTCAGTCCGACGGAAGCGTTGTCCTGTTTCACCGGGGAACAATTCTTCATCACTTTTTCCAATGACCTCACTCCGCCTTAGATGGGTAACCACTTCCCATTGACTGTTCACCAATTCATAGCGTCCCTCGCGGTTCTTAACAAAAATGAGTGTGCCGCTATGTTCGATCAGGTCTGCAAGAAAGCGGCGGCTTTTACGCAAATCCTCCTCGGCTTTTTTACGATCCGCGATGTTGATTCCAATTCCGGTAAAGTATTTGCGACCGTCAATTTCCAAAAGGACTGCGGTAAAGAAAAAGGGGATTTTACTGCCATTTTTTACCAGTAAGTCGGCCTCAGATTCTCCTGAACCGGTTATCTGGACCTGCTCAAGAGCCTTGGTTATTTTTTCGATAGACACAGGGTCGTCTTTGTACCAATCCAACAGGTGCATTTGGGATAATTCTTCCCGGGTGTATCCCGTGATTTCCTCATGTTTTTTATTCCAGCGAACCAAGTGTCCCTGGTCATCGTACAGGTAAAGAAGTCCCGGAATACTATCCATCACCGCATCGGTAAACTTCCGTTCCTGGCGGATAGTTTCCTCCGCTTGCTTGCGATCAGTAATATCCCGGTTGCTGCACCTGATACCGAGAAAGAGCCCTTGGCTATCGTGAATGGGGGTGTGGACATGGCTGATCCAGCGAAGAATACCGTCTGGCCGGACGATGCGGCATTCGATTTCGCATTTATCATCGCAGACCTTGTCGCATCCCCGCGTTTTGAGCAGGGCATAATCTTCCGGGCAAATTATTTGGTGCAGGAGCGTGGAATCTTGCAGAAATTCTTCACGCGTATGCCCGCTAATGCGCTCGCAGGACGGAGAACAATAGATAAAACATCCATCCGGTGCTAACCAATATTCCCAATCGTAAGTGTTGTCCGCTACGATGTGAAACTTGGCTTCGTCCTCGCTGATTTTAGCCGTTAATACTTCACGACGTAGTCGGTTGACCAGCAAGGTGCCCAGCAACGTGGTGACCAATGGATGGATGATCAACATGGGGCCACTGACTTCTTTGAATACCCGTAGTGCAATTTCCCAAGGCAGAAAAAACGTCAGACTCTGCATGACCACGTATACGGCAATGCCCAGCAGATACAACTCCTTCCAAGAAATATCCTCCAAAGGAGCCTTTCGGAAATACCGCCAGGCAATGCCAATAATCCCGCTGGTGCAGGTGGAACAAGACCCCAGTACCGCCCCCGTGCCGCCAAGGTGCAACCGAAAGGCACAGGCTATGAGCATGGCAACAACGGTAGGGCGCCATCCAAAAAAAAGTCCTGCCAAGCCCATCAAGGTATAACGGGCATCAAAGATAACGCCGGGCGTTAATTTCCAAGGTGTTAGAATGAGTGCAATGGCAATTCCGCCCAATGCCAATCCAAGAAATATTTGTGCCAACCAAGAGTTGTCGGTTTTCCATCGGCGGATGGTAACGTCAAAAACCACCGCCACTGCCAGCAGCAGCGCCAAGTTATGAATCAGAACAAGGAGGAGATTAGATGACTGGTTCATAGAGTAACGCCTTACTGTTTGCGTATAACCAAGTAAGAACAGTATTGCCGCTATTCCGTTTTTTTGCTGTATAAAAGAAGCCTATCTAAATGCTACGTCATTGTGGCTTTGGAATCAAATGAAATCAAAATGACGATTGCCGGTGGGGGTGCATCTTGTCACTGCGGTCATCTCCCGCCGCCTATTTTTCGCTGCAGCAGCCTATGGGGGCGAAGAGTAGAACAGTCCCGGCTGTTCTTTGCACGGACACCAGACGGCGGTTCCAGAAGATTTGTGGTGCTTAAACCCTGCTTCTTTACTGCGGTAGCCAGAGATATTGTGGTGTGTGCTGGGGGCACTTGTAAATTGAATTCAGGTTTTCCCTCCACATCCTCACCCATTTTTAATTTGCATGATTGTTGAT
>DNPO01000215.1 GCA_003501375.1 Candidatus Sumerlaeota bacterium
GTCGGATCCGACTGATCTGTCCGATCATGTTTGTGATAGGCTCTCGCATGTCGCTTGTATTTTCCCCTTGGTCCTTCCTCTCCACGCTCGCGGAACAAACCCGCGCTGGACTTGCCGTTCTGCCGCCCGATCTTTTGAATTCGCACACCCGCTTCATCCTGTCGCAACAAACCCCGGACGGCGGATTTTGCGGACGGCGCGGCGCTGGTGATCTGTACTATACCGCCTTTGCCACACGTGCCTTGCATGGGCTAAATGCGCTTTCTGACGACCTGAAACAACAAATCGCATCCTTCGTTTTCCAGCAAAAACCCGGCAACATCCTCGACCTGCTCAATGCTCTTTCAATCCTGGCGCTCCTGAACGTCGAAACAGATGAAGTTATCATCCCTCATCCCTCATCCCTCATCCCTCCCTTTCGTCTGTCCGACGGAGGCTATGGCAAAACGCAAAACGACACGAGCAGCAGTCTTTACCACAGTTTTCTGGCGGTGCTTTGCTACGACTTGATCGGCGAAAAACCACCCGATCCCGATACGCTCATCGCCATGACGCACGCGCACCGGCAACCGGATGGTGGCTTTTCCGAAACCCGCACGCACCCCGTCAGCAGTTGCAACCCCACCGCCGCCGGACTTTCGCTTCTCAATATTTTGCAGGGCGGCGATGATACCATCACCAACGGCGTAGTCCGTTGGCTCAAAACGCAACAAACGCCCAGCGGCGGTTGGCTCGCTGCCCCCGACGCGCCTGCGCCCGACCTACTCAGCACTTACACAGCGGTTTTCAACCTCGTCCTGCTCGACCAATTGTCAAAGGCGGAAATGGCATCGGCCCTGCGCTTTTTGAAAACTTGCCAACCCACTTCCGGTGGCGGATTCACCGCCGGCCCTTGGGACACAGCCGCCGATGTCGAGTACACCTCCTACGGTCTCAGTCTCCTTGCTCTAGCCAAGCAACTATGAATGACGAAAGGTGATGAAAACAAGCGCAAAAACAGCGCCGATCGGATAGCACGGTTTGCGCTCAGACGGCAACAACTGAAAAACATCCTGGAGCGTGAGAAGAGGGGGCATGGGAGAAGGGCACCTCCGAAAATGGAACAACAAAAGGAGAACAACATAAAGTCCGAAGGATGTCTAGACTTTTAGGAGTTCCTGCCTCCCGAAAAGAGAAATCAAAAATCCTCTTGTGTATGACCACGCAAAGGCATCATTTGCATATTAAAGCGTCGGACACCTCCTGTCCGGCGGGGCAGACGGGCTGTTGTCGTGTACGTCCACAGAAAAATTTTATCGCAGCCCCGTTTTGTCGGGTTATTTTGCCCAGTCCGTACGGAAGGGGGAAGCGGGAAGACCTGCTTTGTTGAACAGGTTCACATTGGGAACGTTGTCCCACCCATATCGCACGGCAATGGGGACTGTGACTTCCGTGCTCCAAACCACGACATTTTTTCCTTGTATCTCCGCTTTGGCCGGGACGAACTTTTGATCGGCCCCCGCAATGGTAAAACCCTTTAGTTCGCCTTCTTTGGCCACTAGGCCATTGGCATGCGTAAAGGAAAGTGTGACCTTGGCATCTTTTATTTTCATGCTATCAAACATGGGGCCAGAGTATTCTATTTTTTCCCCATACGCAACAGCGCGGGCGGCAAGGGCCAGACGCGCGCCCACCGGTTGTTTGTTTGCGGGATGAATGTCGTTGGCATCGCCAATGTCACTGGTAACAACTAAAGCGGTATGAGGCGTGTTTTTTACTGTTAAAAATTGTCCTTCACGTACTTCCGGTGGGTTCGTTTTGTAGGGTGCAATTTGTACTACCAAAAAAGGCAAGCTTGCTATTTTCCACTGCTTGCGCCAGTCGCCAATCAAGCCGGTAAGCATCGCGTGGTAGCGCTTCCCACGTTTGCTATTGTTTTCACCCTGGTACCAGATGACGCCCTTGATGGGGAAATGAACAAACGGCGCAATCATTGCGTTGAAAAGTTGGCTGGGAGCATTGGGGGCTTTTTCCTTGAGTTCGGGAATATCGCCCAGCGTGCGCAATGTTTCGGAACTAGTCCACGCCTCTGCGCAGGTACCGCCCCAGGAGGAATGGATAATGCCCACGGGAACTTTTATCGCGGGTTGTAAATCGCGCGCGAAAAAGAAACCAACAGCAGAAAACTCCGCTGCGGTAGACGGGGTACAAACGTTCCACTGTCCCCTCACGGTGGTTTCCGGTTGGCTGGAAAGAACATGCGGTACGGTGAATTCGCGAATCAACGGATAGTTTGCCGTAGCAACCGCCTCTTTCCAGCCCACAAGTTCCTTCTGCCCAGGACGTGGTCCAACTTGACGCTCCATGTTAGATTGACCACCCGCCAGCCAGACATCGCCGACCAGAATGTCTTCAACGACGTCAACGTTGCTACCGGTCACGGTCATTTTTTGCGGAGTGGCAGATGCTTTAAGCGCCTTGAGGGTTATTTCCCACTTGCCATCTTTGGCCGTGGTAGAAATCTTTTGTCCCGCAAATTCCACGGTAATTTTCTGCTCGGAAGGGGCGGTTCCCCAGACGGGCAGGGGTACACCGCGTTGCAACACAGAATGCGAGCGGAAAAGTTTGTTCACGCGTGTCATGGGAGCAGGGACTTCGTTGCCCACTAATGCCTGCGCAGCGGTCTTGGCCATTTCCGCCGCGCCACTGTCATTAGGGTGAACGCGATCCGGGAGTAACGCGGGCTTATCCACCAGCGTAGCGTGCATGTCAATCACATCCAATTTCAGGTCGACGGCAATTTTATCGATGACCTTGATCTCTTCCAGAAGGTTTGTTTCACTGATGCCGTAGTTGCCCGGTTCCGGAACAAAGGTGGGACGGCACACGTAGACGCGTGGCTTGCTGGACAATGCGCTGAAGATATTCACCAGATCGGTATAGTCCTTTGCGAATTCATCCCGATGTGCCCAGTTTTTGGGTTTGGTATCGTTTGTGCCCAGCATGATGATAACCGCGTTTGGTTGAAACGCTTGCGCGTTGCGGAAAGCCAGTTCTTTCCAGTAAGGGAAGTCCCCGTTGCGTAACAAGGTACGGCCACTCACCCCAAAGTTTCCAACTTCCCAGTCCGCGCCGAGCAATTGTTGCAGTTGCTCGGGATAGGACTTGCCAGACGAAGTGCCTGATCCCTGGGTAATACTATCACCCACGCAGGCAACACGAATAGGTTCCGGAAAATCTTTGGGAAAGAGAGGCGTCTGCGCCAGAACGTCGCCTGCAAGAGCAAGCGCTAAAACCACCAGACAACCGAGAATCGTGGTGCGAAAACGCGAAGACCATGTTGTTTTCATACGAGAATACTCCTCAATAAAATGTCCTGATTTAGGTGCTGGATGCAGCGGCAATACCCGCTTGACGGTACCAAAGATACTTGGCAAATACCAGATGATAGATTGCTTTTTTCCCGTTTCCTGAATTCGGCATTACAAATGCAACACCCCTCTTGAGACGGGGCGGACTGAGCACGTCAGTTTTCCCCGCACCTTTGAAACGCATCTGGAATTGACGACAGGCCAATTCCATTGCGCCCGAACCAATCGGCGCGTCCGGTGTGGCTTTTCCGAGTTTTTTCGCCTCTTTTTTTACAGAAAAATGAAAGCGATGTGTTCAAAAGCGAGGGGTGTTCAGAAATGAGAGCCTTGATCTTTAAAAAAAATCTTGCTTTCCACCCTACAATCGAGTTACTATACCGTCTGGTCGGTTTTAAACCGACCAGACGGTATAGCGGAAGGAAGGGAGGAAACAGCGTGGCTCGACCTGATTCGAAAGAAGCAATTTTAGATGCAGCGGAAAGCGTAGTGCTTGAACATGGAGCCTCGCATATGACTTTGGATGCCGTGGCGGAACGTGCCGGTGTAAGCAAGGGGGGGCTGATGTACAACTTCCCCACTAAAGAAGCGCTACTGACCGCGATGATTACTCGCCTGGGCACAGAAGGAGACAAACTACGTGAGCAGGAAAGAGCAAAATTTCCAGCGGGACAAGGGGACGAGTTGTTTGTTGAAATTTCGAAT
>DNPO01000127.1:0-9833 GCA_003501375.1 Candidatus Sumerlaeota bacterium
GGTTATTGCGATGTTTGTTCCAAGTTTATCGTACCGTCTGCTGATTGGGCGTCCCTTTGTTGTTACTATGGTAGGAGTATTGTATTTATGTTTCACTTGGCGTAAATTGCGATGCAAGACAGTGGCGTGGCCGGTTTTGATTGATCTGTGCATTGCCGTAACCGCTTCCACTTGGATTCATTGCAGTTGGTTTCTGTGGGCATTGCCGGTCGCTGCTTTTTTCCTTGCCCGGGAATGGCGAGCTGCAATTCGCTTGATTGCCTGTATTCTGGTCGGCGTAGTCTTAGGCGCGATACTGACAGGCCATCCCATTACTTTTTTGATGCAAACCTTTTTCCACATACTCCAGAGCGCATCCGCCGACGTGCTGGCGCGGCGGCAACTGGTAACAGAACTCCGCCCAATGGGGATAGATCCGGTACTAATTTTACTGGTCGGATTTTTGTTGGGTTGGCGTTCTTTGCGTGGGGGGTGGCACCGCGGGGTTGTGGACAATCCGGTGTTTATTTTGGCTGCATTGGGCTGGGTATTGGGATTTCAGGTAACGCGTTTTTGGCTGGATTGGGGTGCACCTGCGCTGACAGCATGGATTGCCCTGGAAATTAAGGCAGAACTACGACGTCAAACGGGTGTTTTTATGCTACGACGTCTTGGCATTGCGCTGGTGGGCGGTGGGGTTTTCTTTCTGGCCATGACCAATGACTTTAGTAGTCGCTGGACAGGAAATTTGACGAGAGAATACCTGGATTCTTCCAAGGCGGATATGAAGGGGTGGATGCCTGAACCCAAAGGCATTTTTTATTCGAATGACATGGCTTTCTTTTATCAGACATTTTTTAAAAATCCCCATGGAGATTGGAAATATGTTGTGGGTTTTGAACCTTCCATGATGCCTAAGGACGACTGGGATATTTACATGAAAATCATGTGGAACGATGGTGCTGTGGAAGCATTTCAGCCTTGGGTTAAAAAAATGCGTCCCATAGATCGACTCGTCATTGAACAGTCCAAGAGTGCAAAGCCGGATATTCCCGAATTGGAATGGTATTATGCGGCAAAAATGATTTGGATCGGGCGTTTGCCACAAAATAAAACAGGGGATGCTGCAACCACGGGGACGCTCTCTACGACTAATGTCCCAGAACCGCTTAAAACATCGAAGTAAGGATGAATCATAAAAAGGAGAATCAGTACCCATGCAAATCGCCTTGATTGGCTTTAGTAAGTCTGGAAAAACAACCGTTTTCAACGCCCTCACCGGGGCAAATGCCGAGGTGTCGGCTTTCGCCGCGGGCAAGGATAAAACTCACCGCGCGGTAGTCGAAGTCCCCGATGACCGCCTAAAAAAACTGAGCGACTTGTTCGAGTCGAAAAAATATTGCCCGGCTACGATTGATTATCTCGACCCCATTGGTATCCGTCGCGACCAGGCGGGTACGGGCGAAAGTCTGGGACTGGACATGCTGAATACGATCGCCAATGCGGATGCGCTGGTGGCGGTGATTCGTGCGTTTCAGGACGACAGCGGGGTGGACTGCGCTCCTGTTGCAGACTTTGAAGCCGTACATTTGGAACTCGTTTTGAGCGATCTGGCCAAGGTGGAAAACCGTTTGGAGCGCTTGAAAAGCCAGATGCAGCGCATTGCCGGGAAGGACCGCGCCAAGATGGAGGTGGAAGCGGTGGTGATGGAACGCTTGAAGGGCGCACTGGAATCGAGTCAGCCGATTCGTTCACTGGAGTTTGATGTAGAGGAAGACCGCATTCTGAAATCTTTCCAATTCCTGACCAGCAAGCAACTGATCATCGTGGTAAATACAGGCGAGGGTGTCGATGGTGAGGAATTGATTAGCAAGATGAAAGCGACATTGAGTGGCGATGAAAAAGCCTATCCGGTTTTTCTGACACTCTGTGGCAATACGGAAATGGAAATCGCGCAGTTGGCACCAGAAGAGCGCGTCATGTTTTTGGAAGAATACGGCATCACGGAACCAGGCGCGGCGCGGATGATTCGCTTGTCCTATGCGGCATTGGGTTTGATTTCCTTCTTCACGATCGGCCCCCAAGAGGCGCATGCGTGGACAATTCGCAAAGGAATCTCGGCTGTGGAAGCAGCTGGGACAATCCATAGCGATTTGCAACGCGGATTTATCCGTGCGCAGATCACCCCGTGGGATTTGCTGCTGAAGGACAAGACGTTTGCCGAAGCAAAGAAGCAGGCGCATTTACGGGTAGAAGGTAAAGAGTATGTCATGACGGATGGCGACGTGGTTGAGGTGATGTTCAGCGTGTAATGCCCCCGGAGGACGAATATGGAAAAGGTTCTTCAAACGCTCAACTCTCTTGTCGAGGACGGAGTATTGGGGCAGTATGCTATCGGTGGTGCGATGGCTGCCATGTTTTATGCCGAACCCGTGATGACATTTGATCTGGACGTCTTCGTTGTTCTTCCGCATCAAGGACTGCTTATTACCCTCACCCCACTTTATGATGCGCTACAAAAACGGGGATATGAAGCACAAGGGGAGTGCGTCAATATTGAAGGTGTCCCGGTACAGTTTCTCCCCGCATATAATCCGTTGTTGGAAGAGGCTCTGAAGGAAGCGGAGGAAAAACTTTATCAAGAGCAAATTCCAACATGGGTATTACGCGTTGAGCATTTGATTGCGATTTGCTTGCAAACGGGTAGGGAGAAAGATAAAGATCGTGTCCGTCATTTTTGCAATGAAGCGCAAATTAATATGGAATATTTGCAAGGGATTCTGAAGCAGCATGGTTTGGAAGAAAAATGGCTACTATGGAAAATTTGACCCCTGAAATACAGCACATTTTTGATGCAAAAGAGAAACGCCGCAAGGATTTGGCGGCCCTTCCCATTGCAGAAAAAGTGCGCATGGTAGTACAAATGCAACGCATGGCTTACCCGATCTTAAAGGATCGAGACCCCCGTGCCTGCATTTGGAAAATCGATGTTTCTGAAAACAAAAAAGGTTGTAAAACCCCATGAAACGCATATACATTCTCCTTCTCTTGTGCCTCACCCTGTCGTCTTGGGCCATAACACCGACATCAAAACCTTTGGTTCCATCTGCCAAGATACTTCCGAAGGTAAATGCCTCACCACTCACCTCACAAACGCAACCGTTAGTGGAGTCGGTAGAACCGGAAGCCAGCGACGACGCCAAGGAGCAATATGCCGCCGATGTCGAGGAGCGCAAAAGCCAGTTGCAGGAACTGGAAGCCGACATGGATAAGTTGAAAGAGGAGATGGAGGGCAAAGAGTACGAGGGCGAAGTGCTGAAAGAGGCGGGGAAAATTTTGGATGCCGAAGTAGTCTTGAGCAAAACCCTGCGGTCACATATCGCCGCTTTGGAAAGTGGCAAGACGGATAAAATTCTGGATGCCCAGGCAAAAACGCACTTTGCAGAAAATGCCGTGGATATTGCGGGCATGCGTTTCAATCTGGAATATGATCTGGATGATATGAAAGCCAGTGTGGGCAAGGCGGCAAATTCCGAAAAGTTTAAGGCAATAATTGCCAAGTACCGAGAAAAAGGGTTGGAACAAATCCGCTTGAAAACCGAGATGCAAAAATCCCAGATGCAGGTGGATAAACTGGAGATTGAAAAAAATGCCCTTTCCGATGAATTTGATGCAACAACGGATGCCCATCAAAAAACGGGCGGTGCCCAGCATGATGACAATGTGATATAGGACGAAACGGCGTTTGCTTATAAAGTAAGTTCGTGTTTATTCGTGGTAATTTTTTAAAGTTATTCGTTTGCCATTCGTACCGGCGGCATCGTATGATTTTCCTATGATGGATACCTCTGACAATCCCGAAAAAAATATGACGCTGATCGAACATCTGGAAGAATTGCGCACGCGCCTTTTCTTCATGGCGCTATTTGTTACGGTGGGCGTCATGGTTGGTTTCTTTTTTGCCGAGCCCGCGGTGCGCTTTTTGGTACATCCGTTGCAAAACGTTAAACTGAAGGGTGACGACGTCATTGTCAAATTGCGCGTCGAACCAGAGACGGGCATCTTACGATTGATTTCCGACCAGGCAGGCTCGAACAAAAAGGCAAATGGCACGACCAGCAGCACTCTGCTTTCTGCCAATTGCATTGGGTTTTACCTCCCGGGTACTCCCGCAACACAACCGCCAGATTTTACCGTGGGCAAGCAAGCGCATCGGTTGATTTTTTTAGGGCCGCTGGACTTAGTTTTTCTGTATGTCAAAGCCTCTACTGTCGTGGGAATTTTGCTGGTTTTGCCGTTCATTCTATGGCAGGTATGGCTTTTTGTTGCGCCGGGACTTACCCGTCTGGAACGCAAAACAGCCGGGTGGTTGATTGCACTGGCGGGATTTCTGTTTCCGCTGGGCGTGGCGTTCTCCTACTTTCTTTTTAGTTTTATTCTGGGGTACATTTTGAATTTTCAACTGATGGGTGCCGAGCCGCAGTTGGAAATCACGCGCTTTATTGACTTGGAATTAAAAATGATGCTGGGATTCGGCTCCGTGTTTGAATTCCCAGTGGCCATTGTTTTACTGACCATGATGGGCTTGATTGAACCGGCCCAACTGCGCAGCTACCGCAAGGTCGCCTATGTAGCCATCACCGTGGTCGCAATGTTAATTACGCCCCCCGACCCATTTTCCATGTTGCTTGTCATGCTGCCTTTGATTATCCTATACGAGGTTTCGATCTGGGCGTCCGTGCCGTTAGCCAAAAAGAAAAACTAACCACAAATGTTCGCGCTGCGAACGTTTGCGACCACCCCTCAGAGGACTGCGAATTCATGAATCGTCTGCACTTCCTTGTCATCAGTTCCGACCAGCCTTTTCAAGACCGTCTGACCAAGGCGCTGGGTAATGATTTTTCGTTCACCTGCGTTTGCGAAGGTGAAGGAGTGCGGCACGCCCTGCTGGAACGCAGACCAGACGCCCTGCTGATTAATCCGCGAGAACGCATCCCGGCTGACGAAGACCCGTTGCGTATCGCCCGAGGCATATATCCCGGGATTCCCGCTGCGCTGATTACGGCAACGGATACCAGCGCCTGCTTCCAGTTGCTGCGGACGTACGGGCTGGGTTCCGCCCTGCCGCCCAATCTCGGATTGCCGCCCTATCTGTTGCGTTACTTTTTGAAACACATGGCGCGTCCATCCTCATTACTGGAGTTGGATGCTTTTCTGGACAGAAGCGTTACCCTCACTTCCGCCAATGTGACCGCTTCCGGCGAACGCATTGCGCTGTTTGAACAGATCAGACATGACTTTGCCGCATGCCCGTATGTAAACATCCACGATTTGCAACTGGTCTTTGAGGAACTGCTCAACAATGCTCTGTTCCACGCTTTCCGCAACGAGCGGAATCAGCCCAAATATGTGGGTGGCAAAGAGCAGGTGATCGACGTGGAAGACAAGATATGCTTGCACTGGGCTGCGGGTGAGCAGTTTAGCGTGTTCTCCATCACCGATAACCAGGGACTGTTGGAACGCGCCACGGTATGGGATCGCTTTATCCGCCAAACCAGTTTATCTGGATTGTTAGATACAAATGGACGGGGCGTGTACCTGACACACCTGTTGTCTAACCTTATGCTGGCCTCGGTGCGTCCGGGGAAATGCACACGGATTGCAGTTTTCTTTTACCCAGGCTCCATGCGCCAACCCAAACCTATCAGCGTGCAAATGGCACTTGAAGAATGAAGCGGCATTGGGTTTTGATCAGCGACCTGAAAAGGTTTAACGGAATTCACAACATGCGTTCATTCAATATCCGCGAGCGCTTGCGCCATTTATTTTTATCCACACCGACGGACCCACTGCGTTTTGAACGACGCGCTGTCTTATGCGGCGTGGCATTGCTTGCACTTTTTTTAATTCCTTTCCTTTTTAAACCCTGGATTCATGGGAATGATGGCGTGCGGCACTATGCCTACTGCCGCTCGTTTTGGCTCAATGGCGATTTCGACCTGACCAACGCATTCCAGCATTATTACAAAGCGGGTGAGTTGCAGGAAATCCGACTCGACCCCAAAACAGGGCACCCCGGTAATAGCCAGGGGGTTGGCTCCGCCGTATTATGGTCGCCCTTCTTTCTGACGGGCCATATCCTCTCATATATCACGGGGTCTGCGCACGACGGTTACTCGCCCCCCTACATCTGGATGGTCTGCCTGGGGACGGTGTTCTACGCCGCGCTGGGGCTGGTACTCCTCACCTCGGTATTGATCCAGCGCTTTGGCATTGCGCCCGCGCTGTTGGTAATTCCCGCGATCTGGTTCGGCACCCCGCTTTTTTTCTACATGTACATGCACCCGTCCATGTCGCACGGATGCTCGTTTTTTCTGGCAAGTTTGCTGCTCTGGGAATACGAACGCTGGCGCACGCAAGGATTGTTACGGCACTTTTTCCTGATGGGGTTAACTGCGGGGCTGTCCGCTGCGGTACGCCTGAACGATGCGCTGCTCTTTCTGATCCCGGTTGGTTTTTGGGTTCGTGCGTACTACCTGGGTATGCCATCGGAAGATCGCTACCACGAACGTAAGGGGATTATCTGGGCTGGACTATTGGTATGCGTGGGGCTTTTTATCGGCTTCTTCCCGCAAATGGTCACTTGGCGCTACATCTACGATGCCTGGCTCTCCGGCCCACGCGATTACAAGTTGGGAAACAATCTCTCACTTCTGAAAAGTCCGTACTTTTTCGACCTGCTCTTTTCCGGATGGCGCGGGCTGTTCATCTGGTCACCCGTGCTGCTGTTTGCTGCATTCGGATTTGCGCTGCTTCTGCGCCGCCGCCGTTTTGTGGATACGACCCTGGCCATCATTTTTATCCTGCAACTCTGGGTGGTAGGCGGCTGGAGCATCTGGTTTGGCGCAGCGAGTTTTGGGCAACGCTTTTTCATCAATCTGCTGCCGGGGTTTGCGCTCGGATTGGCATGGTTGTACCTGTGCCTCCGTGAGGGATTGCCACGGCGAGCATTGGTAGGGATAACGGTATTGTGCATTTTTTGGAATGGTGGATTGGCGATTCAGTACTGCTATAAAATCATTGATCGCGAAAAACGCGTTACCCTGTCGGAAATCACCAATAACCAATTCAGCGCGGTACCCAAGTGGGTGTTGCAGCATTTGCACCTAGTGAAACAAAACAAATGAAATCAACCGTCATTCTAACTATTCCAATACTCATGAGCACCCTGATACTGGGTTGTGGAAAAGATGCACCCACTACGGCAGGCAACCAAGAAAAATATGCGAGTGCAAACATATCCGCAACAGACACGTCTGTTGATATGCAAAAGGTAAAAGATACCAGCGCGGCAATTGCCGCGGAAATAAACAAAACGGGTGTTTATAACTTGAGCAAATTGATCGCGGACGCGCGCACCAAATCTGACTTTAACGCGGGACATATCCCATCCGCCACGTCGTTTGCTATTGATGAAATCGAAAACGGCAAAGCGCCCAAGGTCATGTCTATTTTATCTAAAGGTACTGAAATCATAATCTACGCACAGAATGCCGAGAGTACAGAATCGATTCGCCTTAAAAATTACCTAAAGAAAAAAGGGCTAAGTTCAACCATTTACAAAAATGGCTACCAAGAATGGAAATCCAGTATGCAGCAGATAGAAAACGAACCAGGAAATTGATTCCGTACGCGATCTAAAAAGTGTCATGCAACCGAAGTGCTGGTTGCATGACACTTTTTTCTTAGAGCATTTTCATATTGAAATGCCGCATTTGCATCTTGCTGCTGTAGTTCATCCCGCAGGGATGAACGGCAAACTTCCTCATAACATCTGTGGCATTTCAATGTAAAAATGCTCTAACCGATGAAGTTCCGCGCGTTTTGGAACAGGCGCAACCACGGGCCTGCGTCATGGATGCGGATGGAGTCCGGCGCATAGGATAACTGACTGGAACGGAAGGCGCGTTCCGGGTGCGGCATGATGATCGTGGCGCGTCCGTCCACGGTGGTGAAGGAGGTTGCGCCGCCTAACGAACCGTTCGGGTTGTACGGGTAACGCTCGCTTGCTGCGCCCGTATTGTCCACGTAACGAGCGCAAATGAGCGCTTTATCCGCGCATCCGGTAATGCTGAAGTTGGCAAAGCCTTCGCCGTGCGCCACGGGAATCGCAATGCGCGAACCGGCCATATCCTTGAAAAGAACGGACGGCGAGTCGAGCATTTCAAGCGTGACCACGCGGGCCTCAAAACGCTCCGAGCGATTGCGCGTGAATGCGGGCCAATGCTCTGCGCCGGGGATAATGCCCTTGAGTTGCGAGAGCATCTGGCAGCCGTTGCAAACGCCGAGCGAGAAGGTTTCGGGACGGGCGAAGAAGGCTTCGAACATCTCGCGCAGTTTTTCGTTGTACAGCACGGACTTGGCCCAGCCGGAACCCGCGCCGAGCACGTCGCCATAGGAGAATCCGCCGCAGGCTACCAGACCGGCGAAGTCCTTCAGATCGGTGCGACCGCTGAGCAGGTCGGTCATGTGAACGTCGATGCTATCGAAGCCCGCGCGGTCAAATGCCGCAGCCATTTCAATCTGTCCGTTGACCCCCTGCTCGCGCAGAATAGCCATCCTCGGACGCGTACCGCCAATAATAAAGGATTCAGCGGGATCGTAGGTCAGGCGGTAGGTGATGCCGGGGTTCGCCTCGTCGAGTGCGTTGTCGTACTCCTCTTTTGCACACTCGGGATTGTCGCGCAACGATTGCATCAGGTAGGTCATTTCCGACCAAGAACGGTTGAGCGCGGATACCTTTTCGGAATAGATCATTTCGCCTTCGCAGTGGATAACGAACTGTTGCTCACGTGTCGGCGTGCCGATTTCGTAGGCGATTTCTTCGAGGCCATGCTTGCGCAGAACCTCCCAAGCGGGGGAGAGTTTGCGATCCTCAATTTGCAGCACCGCGCCGAGTTCTTCGTTGAAGAGAATGGCCAGCGGGTTTTCACCGAGCGCGCCGATTTCCGCCTGAATGCCGAGACGTCCCGCAATGGACATTTCCGCGAGGGTTGCGAAAAGCCCGCCGTCGGAGCGGTCGTGGTAAGCGAGGAGCAGGTCTGTTGCGATGAGTTCCTGAATGGCAGCAAAGAACCGTTTCAGCAGGTCGGGGTTTTCAAGATCGGGCGCGTTGCCGCCAACTTGATTATAAACACGAGCCAACGCCGACGCACCGCCAAGGCGGTTTTTGCCCTGGCCGAGATCAATCAAAAGCAGCGCGGTATCCTCGGGCGTGATGCCTGTTTTCAGATCGGGGGTAAGAGTTTTCCGCACGTCCTGCACGGGGCCGAACGAGGTAACGACAAGGCTGAGCGGCGAGACTTGCCGATGCTCCTTGCCCTTGCTGTCGCTCCACTTGGTGCGCATGGAGAGGGAGTCTTTACCAACTGGGATGGAAATTCCCAGCGCGGGGCAAAGTTCCAATCCGACGGCTTGCACCGCATCGAACAGGTTGGCATCTTCACCCTCTTCGCCGCACGGGGCCATCCAGTTGGCGGAGAGTTTGATGTTGGAAAGGTCGCCGATGTTGGCGGCTGCAATGTTGGTGATCGCTTCGCCCACGGCCATGCGGGCCGACGCGGCGGCGTTGACCACGGCGATGTTGGCGCGTTCGCCAATTGCCATTGCCTCGCCGGTGGTGGAGTGGAAACCGGTTGTCGTAACGGCTACGTCCGCTACGGGTGTTTGCCACGGGCCGACCATCTGATCGCGGGCGACCAGCCCAGTGATGCTGCGGTCGTGAATGGTGATAAGGAAGGTTTTATTGGAAACAGCGGGCAGACGTAGCACGCGCTCCGCCGCTTCCTTCAGTT
>DNPO01000127.1:10182-14437 GCA_003501375.1 Candidatus Sumerlaeota bacterium
ACGTTGATGTCAATGTCAATCGGGTTATTATCGAAATGCTCGTCTTTGAGGATAAGGCGATTGTCATCATTTGCCTGTCCCAGCACGGCAACCGGGCAGCGCTCGCGCTCGCACAGCGCAAGGAAACCATCCAGTTTTTCCGGCGATACGCCGAGCACATAACGCTCCTGCGCCTCGCAGCACCAGATTTCCATTGGACTCATGGAACCTTCTTGGTTATGGATGTTGCGGAGCCAGAACTCGCCGCCCGTTTCGGCCACCAGTTCCGGGCAGCCGTTGGAAAGACCGCCCGCGCCAATGTCATGAATGCTGATAATCGGATTAGCATCGCCCAGTGCAATGCACGCGTCCACCACTTCCTGACAGCGGCGTTGCATTTCCGCGTTGTCGCGCTGCACGGAATTAAAGTCCAGATCGAGCGCGTTGGAACCGGCGCTCATGGACGAGGCCGCGCCGCCGCCGATACCGATGCGCAACGCAGGCCCACCGATTTGCAGGATTTTTGCGCCGGGCTTGATTTCATTTTTTTGAACGTGCTTGCGCTTGATGCCGCCGAGTCCGCCTGCCAACATGATTGGTTTGTGGAAGCCGCGATATTTGCCGTTGTGCTCTTCATCGTAGGTTTTGAAGAAACCGCACAGTTGCGGACGACCGAATTCGTTACCAAACGCCGCACCGCCGAGTGGCCCGTCGATCATGATTTCCAGCGGGGTAGCGAGACGGTCGGGGAATTCCGCGTACTCTTTTTCCCACGGCTGAATGTGGTGCGGAATCCGCAAATTGGACACCATGAAGCCCGCGAGGCCCGCCTTGCTTTTGCCGCCGATACCCGTAGCCGCTTCGTCGCGAATTTCGCCACCCACGCCCGTCGCCGCGCCGGGGAAGGGCGAAATGGCGGTCGGGTGGTTGTGCGTTTCCACCTTGCACAGAATGTCCATCTGATCGGAAACATACTGGTAGGTGTGTTTTCCGTCGGTCTGGTTCACTTCAAATTTATCGGCGGGGAAGCCTTCAAAAACTGCCGAGTTATCGCTGTAGGCGCTCAGTGTTTTTCCGGGGTTCAGTTTGTGCGTGTTGCGAATCATCCCGAACAGCGTGTTTTCCTTCTTCTCGCCGTCGATAATCCAGTCCGCGTTAAAAATCTTGTGGCGGCAGTGCTCGGAATTTACCTGACCGAACATCAGCAATTCCACATCAGTCGGGTTGCGTTTCAGATCGCTGAATGTCTTATAGAGGTAGTCGATTTCCTCCCCGCTAATGGCGAGGCCCATCTCCACATTGGCGCGTTCAAGCGCTTCCTTGCCGCCTTTGAGAATGTCAATTTCGCACAGCGGTGCGGGTTCCTGATGGTGGAAAATATCGCTGATGTCGTCGTAAACGCCCTCGGTCATGCGGTCGTGCAACAGGTGGAAATAGGGCTTTGCCTCATCCAGCGACAGCAACGTCTCGCCCGTATAAAGTCGGTAGTAGATACCGCGTTCGACGCGCTTGATATCGTCGCCCATATTGCAGTTGTGGAAAATGTCAGTCGCCTTGGACGACCAGGGCGACAAGGTTCCTTTGCGCGGCGTGACGAAGAACCCGCCGGTCAATCCCATAGGCCCCGTTGCGCCGAGCAGCGCGAGCGTTTTGTCGAGCGGTTCACCCGTGGGCGCGGCATCGGCTTCGATTAAGTAGACGTAGTGCGCGTCAATGCGGGTAACAGCAGGGGTAATTTGGGCGTCGGATGCTTTTTCGAGAATGGCATCGGCACGGAATTGCGAGAGGGCGGGCACGCCCTGAAGGAGGAACGGAAGCATGGAGGAGTCCTTGGCGGGAGGAGGGTTAGCGCGCATCAAGCGCATCTGCTTGGAAAACCGCCACCAACTTCATACCATGTGCCCTGCGTTTGGTCAATGGGAAGGTTTTTTCTGTCAAGCCCGGATGCTCCCCAAAGATTGGGGTAAATTTTTGAGAAATTCCAGAAAAATAGCCCCCCTATACATCTCGCAAGGTCTACTGTGGCACTGCAAGAGAAATACGAAGGAGCCTATTTTGCTGGATTTTACAACACTCCGTCGTTAAAATTAACACACTGTGAAAACAGCACAGAAAAGGACGAATGCCATGACAGCCCCCACTAACACCACGCTCGCCAATCCGTTTTCCCGCTTTCTCCGTAAACTTCTTCCCTTGCGATTTTTTGCCCCATTCTTTGACGCACCCGTGTCTCCCATGCAGTTGCCTGCTTTTGGGAATCCACCGGACGGATTGCGTTTGCTCCACTGTGCTGACTCGGTGCCTGAAGCGGAACTCTTAACGCAGGTGCTGACTGAGGCGGGCATCCACGTGGAATTTGTGCCCACCTGGACCGGGGGCGCATTTGGAATGAGCGGCAGCAACAATGATATTTATGTTCAGGAGGACGATTTCTCCAAGGCGAAGGAACTCGTGAAGGAATATTTTGACGGCAATCCAGTGGAAGAAGACCTCGCTGAAAATCAGACAAGAAGAGGAGAAAACCAATGACTATTGACCAACTAATTTTTGTAGGATTCAACGGAAAAGTGGCAGCATTAGATCGCGATACTGGCACTATCGTCTGGTCGCAGAAAAACCTCAAGAGAGGCACTTGTTATATCACCTTTCTCTTGGATGGCAACCGCCTGATCGTTTCCTGCGACGGTTATATTTATTGCCTGAATCCATTAACTGGGGATTTATTTTGGAACAATGACATGCCGGGATACGGTACTGGAGTTACCTCATTGGCATCGGTTCGGGGGAGCAGCAACCAAACCGTTATCGCCGATGCGGCAGCAGCAACAGCGGCGCAACAACAACACAATCAAATGATCCAGCAGCAACGACTGCAACAATAATGGTCGCCCATACGTAAAAACGGGGCGTTTTGCAACGGCTACCGTTGGATGGGGCGCTCGTTTTTTGTTAACAGGCGCTGGTGCTTCCTTTGTAATCTCATAAGTCTTGAAAGTAACTTTCCCATCCGCCCCCTGTAAATCGATATGGTAGTGCCCACAAATAACGGCCTTCACAGCGTATCGGTAGAGCACTGCGCTCCACCGAGCAAGGTTATCTATTTTCCAATCTGCACCTTTGGGCTTGGCGCTATTTTTAACAAAACAGGAACAGGTTATTTTTCCCCCGAGGTAACATTTCTTATGGGGCAATGCGTACCGATCTGACTGATGGTGTATTTTCTGTTTTTTATTTGTTTTTAAGGCTCTCACGACTATAATGACGGATTGACGTTGCATGTGGAAAAGGCAACGGCTCCAAGGAGATAGACGAGAAAATGCATCCCATTTTATTTACGGTGGGTTCCTTTTTTGTGGGAACGTATGGTTTGATGATTGCGATTGGCATGGTATTGGGAACGATCCTGGCGATTTGGCGGGCTTCCAAGCAGGGGGTCGAAGCGCAGGTGATTATGGACTTGATTTTCTGGTCGGTGATTGCGGGCGTGGTCGGCGCGCGTGCCGCTTACGTGGTGGTCAACTGGAAAGAGTCGCTGGCAAATCCGATGGATATTATTTTTTCCCGCACGAATTTTGTCTTCCTCGGCGGAGTTATTTTAGCCATTCCGGTTGGGTATGGCTTTGTGCGCTGGCAAAAGGTGGGCTTTCTCAAGATTGGCGACATTATAGCCCCCTCCATAGCATTGGGGCATGCCTTTGGGCGTATGGGGTGTTTCTCAGCCGGTTGCTGCTGGGGAAAGGTCATCGGGCCAGACAGCCCATTTGCTTTTCTGGGCGTTCGTTTTCCCAGTGTGATGTTCCAGGGGAAGGATATTAGCATGCCGTTAGGGAGCCATATCGAGGAGCATCTGATTCCGCCGGACAGCGTTCTTTCCTTACCCATTTGGCCGGTGCAGTTAATCGAATCTGGTGGTGATTTGATTATTGTTGCATTGTTGCTTTTTGTCTCCACCCGGCGGCGTTATGAGGGTCAGGTGTTTCTCTTGTACCTGATTTCCTACGGTATTTTGCGCTTTTTCACTGAGTTTTTGCGCGGGGATGAATCCCGCGGGATATATTTCAACCTGGTTTCCACCTCGCAAATGATCAGCTTGGTGGGAATTGCGGTGGGGATTGCTTTTTACCTTTGTTTTTTAATGAACAAACCCAGTGCCACCTTAACAGTACCACTGGTAAAAGAACCCGTGGTACGTAGAGGCCCGGCTAAAATCGTGAAGAAATAAGGAGAGTGGTTGCCTATTGATAGACACAGATTTTGTTGTTGTTTTTCAACCGCG
>DNPO01000404.1 GCA_003501375.1 Candidatus Sumerlaeota bacterium
GGAACAATTCCTGCAAATGGAATTGTTGAACAGGCTGAGGAAACCGAATCGGATAGGAATGGAATTCGCGTATCTGAAGTTTACAAGGTATCAACAACAACGGAAGTGTTTGAAGGTGATTCGGTGAAGATTCGCAATATGACCTATCGGGTTAAGAACATCCTTTCCCCAACCCAAGGGGTTTATGAATTCGAGGCGCGTCGATGAGCGGACTTGATATTTCGCTTTCTACCAATGCCGATGATGCCGCGCAGGAAATCGCGAAGGAAAAAGCCGAATGCGACGGAATCATGGCGGCAAAGATTAAGCGGGGTTGTATAGCCACGTTTGCGCGGATGATTCGTATCGCACCACGTCTCACCGGGAATTACCGCGCCAACATGTATTTGTCCTTGCTCGAAAACCCCAAGACATATCGCATTACCGGACGCCGCGCCGGACTTCCCAAAGAACTTCTGGGGTATCGCGGGCACAACGAATCCCGATTGGCTTTAATTCGACCGCACTACGAAGCAATCGAGAAACAGCATATCGCTGAGGCAAGCGCGGCTTTTTCAGGAAAAAATCTGAATGCGATCCGCCACGTCACCATCTACAACGATGCGCCGCACGCGCACCTGGTGGAGTCGGGCGGGACGCGCAATAAAGCCCACTGGGTTTTTCTGCGTGGTCAGGCAATGGCGGAAAGCGCACTGAACGGGGACTGATATGAAAAACTGGAAAGAAATCCGCGCCGCAATCGAAACCCATCTTGTCGAGCAATGGGTGGACGCAGACGGAAACCTGCGCACTCCCATTCAGTGGGAAAACGTTGTGTTTGACCCGGATTCCGAAAACGACGTGAGCGCCCTGACGGCGAATAAAGAATCGTTCATCCGCGTTACGATGATCGAAGATGGGGTGTTCAAGCGTGAACTGGGCGATATGCCCGAATGCAGCGAATATGCGGGGTCAATGGTAATTCAGGTCTTTACTTCCGCAGGGATAGGGCCGGGTGAAATCGCAGGAATGATGAGCGATGTTGACGCCATGCTCCGCGCCAAAGTTCTTGATGAGGATGTTTATTTTGAACCCCATTATCGGGTGGTCGGAAAAATCAATGTGGGCGCGTGGTTCCTGGTAACGATGGAATTTCCGTTCACACATGCACAGTAAATACAAAGGAGGCCAAAGGCCATGATTGGAAAGGGCGGAAATCTGCGAGTAATCGTGGATCAAGAAAGCGCATACGGCACGGCAAAAACAACGCCTGCCGGACGCATCATTCCGGTGATTTCGACATCGCTGGAATGCAAGCAAAATCTGATTGACTCCGAAGAACTGAACGGGAACCGAAACCCTAAAGCCCCGTCCGTTGGGAATGTTTCCATGTCCGGCGATCTGGTGGTTGTCGCACGCGCGGATTCTTTGGGGTGGTTCTTGAAAATGGCGGTTGGCGATCCTACCTCGGTAGAAGCGTTTAAGACCGCCTCGAATATTATGAGCGGAGCGCCCACCCTTACCATTGCCAGCGGAGGAGGCTATACGTTTTCTGCGGCCCAGACAGCGGCGGCGGTAGGTGATCGCGTCATTTACGAACTCAGCGGAACGCGTTATGTTGGGTATATCATCACGCGTACTGACTCGACTACCGGGACAATGGGTTCCACTTTTGACGGTGGAGCAGCAGCATCCGCAATTACTGGCGCAACCGTCATGGCCATCATCGCAAACAAAGGCGCTGGTGGAACAGTGAGCATTTCCAGCGGCGTTGCCACGTTTGCCACATCGCCCACCACGCGCACCGATGGTCAGATGTTGATCTATGATGAGACCTCGCCAACCTACGCGAAAATTAGCAGTTGGTTAACTTCCACCACAGCAAACGTGGTCGATCTATCCACCGGTCTTGCGCCGACTGATGCCAGCGCAAAAACAGTGGAATTCGTTGGCGCGGCGTCTCTCTGGAAGCACACCTACAAGATTGACCCGGACAACGAACTCCCTTCGTTTCTAGTTGAACAAGCCCTTACCAGCCTCAGCACTCCGTATTACGAAGTTTTCCGGGGCTGCAAGATTGGGAAGATGTCTTTCACTGCTGGCGATGAAGGCGAAGTAAAAATCACCTTCAGCCTTACCGGGCGACTTTCTGAAAAGGAAGACGATGCCTATGACTCCAATGCGGTTTCTTTGACCGGATCAAAATTCCAGAATTTCCAAGCCAGTCTTAAGGAAGACGGATCGGCTGTCGGGTACGTCAAGACCTTGGAAACAACGTTGGACAATGGACTGGACGATTCGTTGCACACCATCGGGGACGGAGGCGCTATTTCCGACCTACCGGAAGGTCTGGCGCAAGTAAGCGGAAAAATATCCACCGTGTTCAAGGATGCGTCCGTCGAACTGTATGACCGCGCGGATGGAGTAACCGAATCCAGCATCATTCTTTCTTGCGCCAACAGCGACGGAACAAGCCTGGTAATGACGATGCCGCGCATGGTTTACTCACGCACCTCGCCCAAAATCAGCGGCCCCAAGGCGATTGTGGTTGATCTCGAAAT
>DNPO01000053.1 GCA_003501375.1 Candidatus Sumerlaeota bacterium
GACGTTTACGATAAGTTTGATGGCAAAGTTCCGGCTGGCAAAGTCGTGGTGAAAGATCGCATTGCTGACAGCATGTTCCAGCAGGCACTGCTGCGCCCCGATGAGTACAGCGTGTTGGTGACGCCGAACCTGAATGGCGACTATCTCAGCGACGCCTGCGCCGCGCAGGTGGGCGGTCTGGGAATCGCCCCGGGTGCGAACATTGGCGATGACGTTGCCCTGTTCGAAGCCACGCATGGTACCGCGCCGAAGTATGCGGGCAAAGATATGGTCAATCCCGGTTCGCTCATTCTTTCCGGTGTGATGATGTTGGAATACATGGGTTGGCAAGAAGCGGCAGATGCGATTGTTCGTTCGCTGGAAAAGACCATCGAGCAAAAAACGGTTACTTATGACTTGGAGCGCCTGATGGACGGTGCGACCAAAGTTTCCACCTCGCAGTTCGCCGAGAAACTGGTCGCGAATCTCTAACAAAAAACAATAAGCCCTATAAGTCTTATAGGGCCAGCCCCTATAGGACTTATTTTTTTATGCCCGTACTCCCCGTTAAAATTTATGGTGATCCCTGCCTGAAGGCAAAATCCACATCGGTTGAGACCATTACGCCGGAAATCCTGACATTGTTGCGCGACATGGGTGAAACCTTGTATGAACGACATGGAATTGGTTTGGCAGCGTCGCAAGTGGGCGTGAATCTTCGCATTTTTGTCATGGATACGGATTGGACAGATCGCGACGAAGGCGATGAAACCGGCCCGCGGAATTTGCGTTTTTTCATCAATCCGGAAATAACTTGGGAATCGGAAGAAGATGGGCCCTATTCCGAAGGGTGCCTGAGCGTTCCGGGGATCGAAGCCGATGTGTATCGCCCCTTATCTGTTCGCTTGCGTTGGATGGACGAAAAGGGTAAGATGCGCGAAGAGCAATTGGAAGAATTGGATGCGCGTTGCGCCCAGCATGAGTTTGATCATTTGAATGGTATCCTTTTTGTGGATCGCCTGCCGTTCGCGAAACGTACCTTGTTGGCGGGGAAACTGCGAAAGTTGAAGGGGTTGGCGTAACCGTAAAAAAATCACCGCAGTGGTACAGAAAGATTCAAAAACAGGTGTGATTTTTTGAAGTTCTCTGTGTCTCTGTGGGAAAATGATTTTTAAGTAATATATGCGCAATCCGGGAATGTCTTTAAGGCAGAGGAAGGTGGCGCAGCATGGACGAAAAACTCCGCGTGTTGGTAGTCGATGACGACGATGGCGTGCTCTTTGCCCTGCACCATTTTTTGGGACGCCGAGGCGATGAGGTCACGCTGGCGCACGATGCCGTCGAAGCGTTAGCCTTCTTGCATGAACATGATTTTGACGTCTTGCTGAGTGACATCACCATGCCCGGCATGGATGGGCTGGAACTGGCTGGCGAGGCTCGCAAAATTCGCCCGGAAATGACTTGCCTCATCATGTCGGGTGCCGGATCGCGTGCCGACCTGCTCAAAGCGATGCAAGCAGGCGTTTTTGACTTTTTGGATAAACCCTTTCCCGACTTGCCCACGCTGGGCTTGATGATTGACCGCGCCGGGCAACAAAGTCGCCTGGTGCGCGAGCGCAACGAACTCGCGGACAACCTCAAACAGCAAAACGATAAGTTATACGTTAGTTTGTGTCATACGCAAGAGGCATATGGACGCCTGCGTCAGCAGGAAGAAATGCTGCGTTCCGATCTACGCCAGGCACAACGGGTGCAGGAAAAGTTGTTGCCTGCGGGATTTTCACACCTCAACGGTCTTTCCCTATTTGGTTACTACGGCCCTTGTGAGCGGCTGGGGGGCGATTTTTTTGGTGAGATTCCGCTGGGGCCAAACCGTGTGGCCGCGTACCTGACGGATGTGGCTGGACACGGCGTTAGCGCCGCCATGATTACGGTGATTTTGCGCGAACTTATCCATGCGCGCTGGATGTCTCATGCGGACAATAGCATGTTTGAAACGCCCGCGAGCGCTCTGGCATTTTTGAACCGGGGATTGCTGGAAGCAGGTTTTAATCCGCCCATTCTCGCCACCATGGTTTATACGGTGATTGACGCGGAAAAGGGAACAATGGTCACTGCGTGCGCGGGACACCCGGCACCCATTCACGTGACACGCGATGGGAAAACAACACCGCTTGCCACCAGCGGCCCGGTGTTGGGGCTGGATACCGACGGATATTATAAGCAGGTCGAAACCACATTGGCGCCTGGCGATTTCCTTTTGCTCTACTCGGACGGCTTGCCGGAATCGCGCGATGCTGCCGGGGTAGAGTGGAGCGATGAAGGCTTGCAAGGCACGCTGAAACAACTGGCGGGGCGCTCATTGCACGACGTGGCCGATGGATTGCAATCGGCCATGGATGTGGCGCTGCGCGGCCATCCGGCGGCGGATGACCGGACGTTTTTAATTGCGCTCAAAACGGAAACCAAGTTTACCGTTACTCCCAACATGGGGGAAGAATTTGTTCCCCATTCGGTGAAGGTACAACTCCCCGAACGCGTTCAGATACTGCCGCCCACCCAGGGTGGACGTCTTGCGTGCGGCTGGGTAGAGGAAATTTGCGTGGTCAGCCTGAGCGGGCTGGGTACGTGGCAACAAGCCCCGGCATTGCGTGATTTAATCGAGAGCGCGACCCAGCGCACTCAAGAACGCATCCACTTGGATTTGAGCGAATGCAAATCACTCGACTCCACCATGCTGGGCCTTTCGTATCAAATGGCGCACCACTTGGTTTTGCACGAACCGTCCAAACGCGTGCTGGGGCAATTCAGCGACATGGGCATTCTGAACGTTTTTGATATTCTAAGGGAACCGCCGCCCGCGTTTGCATCCGAACCGGTTATTTATAAAGAACCATCACATGAGTTGTGCTCCGACCTGATTTTATCTGCGCACGAATCTCTGATGGGTGTTTCCAAGGAAAACCTGGAACGTTTCGGCAGCATGGTAGAATTGATTCGCAAACGCGACCAGGCTGGCAATAAGTAATAGGCAAAAGATAAAACAAAACG
>DNPO01000182.1 GCA_003501375.1 Candidatus Sumerlaeota bacterium
GGTCATGAAAAAATGCCTCGCTTGAGTTCGACCACTTGGATCGTCTCAGGCTCAAAGCCATCTTTCAATACCGGCAACGCTTTGTACGGGTCAATCGTGCCACAGACAAAAATGTCCATCGCTGCGTATTCGTACTCGGGCCAAGTGTGAATGCTAATGTGTGATTCTTGAAGAACTGCAACCCCGGAAACGCCACCGCCTGGAGAGAAGACGTGGAGGTCGATACTTAAAAGTGTGGCGCCACAGGCTTCGACAGCCTGCTTCATCAGGGTTTCAATAATGGTGGGATCCGTCATGTGCCGAGCTTTCCAAAGCTCGATAATCAAATGAATGCCCGCAAACTTAATCGGGCCCTGTACGCCGCAGTACGCGCTTGGTGCAAGGATAGTATTCTCCATCGTTTCGCATAAAGCCCCCTTTACCGATTTTGTGCAGAGCCGACAAGGCCCTTTATACACGAAGTCCCCTTATAGCGAAAAAAGCGACATTTGTGCAAGTGTTTTTTCACTAAAATAAAATTTGGGTCACGCAAGCCAATAACATTCCCAGGACGATTTCAACGTGAAAGGGACTCATTCTTTGGAGTGCGGCGGCATAATGCCGCACTCCAAAGGGGCCATTTTACGACTTTGAAAACTCTTTCTTGTGCAGTTCCATTGGGGCAAGAGACGTAATCAGGGAATTGCGACCCTTAAAAGTGACCCTTAGAGGAGTCGTCATCATCAAACGGAATCATTGCTGAGGCCTTGCTTTTTGTCATTCCGGCACCGATTGTTTTGGAGGTGGAATGGGAAGGGGCTATGGCAATGTGCATGGATTGTTTGTGCTGAGACGGTGCATGCCAGTTTTCGTATTCGGCAGGATGCCCACTGGAATTTGCCCCGCTGCCGTTCACTAACGCGGTCAAATCGCCCACCACGCCTCGCATTTGCATCGCCTGGGCAGACAGTTCCTCGCTGGCAGAGGCAGATTCTTCTGCATTGGATGCCACGGCCTGGGTTACCTTATCCATTTGTGCCACCGCCGTGTTGATTTGTGCCACACCTTCGGATTGTTCGTGCGATGCGGTGGTTACTTCGCGCGTTTGATTCGCGACTTCCCCGACGATCTCTTGAATCTTGCCAATGGCCTCGGCAGCCTTGGCGACTACTTCCGCACCGCGTTGCGATTGTTCCACGCTGGTTTCAATCAGATTAGCGGTGTCCTTGGCTGCAACAGCGGAGCGCTGCGCCAGATTACGTACTTCCTCGGCCACCACGGCAAATCCCTTGCCATGTTCACCCGCTCGTGCAGCTTCCACCGCGGCGTTCAATGCAAGCAAGTTGGTCTGGAAAGCAATCTCCTCGATTGTCTTGATGATGCCGGAAATTTTGCTGGACGAGTTTTTGATCTCAGCCATTGTCTGCACAGTCTCGGTCATAGCAACGTTGGCTTGCGCAGCGGCTTTTTGCGCCTCATCCGCTCCCTCCGTCGCTTGTTGCGCTTTGTCTGCATTGCCGCGCGATTGTCCGGCCAATTCTTCCAGCGCCGACGAAGATTCCTCTAAACTGGAAGCCTGCTCTGTCGCACCTTCCGCTAATTGCTGGCTGGATTGCGAAATTTGGCCCGATGCAGCAGCGACTTGTTCGGAACCCGCGTTCAGGCTATCGACAGTTCGGTTGAGCATGCGTACCAGCCCCATGATGATGAGTGTCCCGATGAGAAGCGACGCGACAATACCAATGATGCCGGCCGTAACCAGCAAGGTAACGGCGGTTTTGTAAGTTGCAGCGCATTCTTTGGCAGTGCTTTCAGTGCGTTTCCCGAGCCCATTTACCAGTTTCAGGCACAGGTCATTCACCTTGTTTATCGCATCACGTTGTTTGCCCATGCTAATTTCATTTGCGAGACTGCAGGTGTTCTTCCGGGAAAGAGTTAGTATTTCTGCCGTAAGCGCCTGATAATCTTTCAGCAGAGCATCAACCGGAGCGAGAACGGCTTTTTCTTCGGCGTCGCACACGACTGCAAGTCGCACCATATCTTTGGTTATGGTTTGTTCCCTCACCTTGGTTGCTGTTTCAATATCCGTTTTTTCCTTCTCGGAGGAGGAGTTGATGTGCTTGAAAAATATGGCTTGCGTGTTTTGCACGGCATCGTTGATCTCGTAGACCAACGCCATCTTTTCCGAAATGATTTTTAGCGCTGCCGCAGAGTCTGTCGCGCCCTCCGTTTTTTTGACAGCGAGTTTTACCAGAGCGTCCATGGACGTTCCAATTTTCCCCATCAGTTCAATGCCTTGAGCATTGGTTTTTTGGGTTGCATGTGCATCGGTGTTCTGGGCCGCGAGGTCGAGCATTTCCTTATCGTTTTTCTTGACCTCTTCCAGTGCCCCCGGCAGTTCCGCGAAAGCGGCTTTTCCTTCGGCGGATACCTCAGGGTCCCTATCGCAAATGTCTTTCAGCGCCTTGTGCGCTTTAGTCATTTCCTCCAAAGCGATTGCTGCTGCTGCCGCATATTTTTTTGATTCAGCGTCATCGGTCGAGATGACCGCATTTTTTTCACTGCGCACTACGTCCATGATGCTATAACGCAACACACCCAGCGCATTGACTTCCGGGGTGATGAAACCAGTTTCATAACTAAGCATTTGATTGACGCTGTTGAGCCCATAATATCCAATTCCCCCTACCGTGATGGCGGTGAGGGTCATAAGAGCCAAGACAAAGTACAATTTGCTACTGAGTTTCATGTTTTTCATGAGAATTCTCCCTGTCCTTGGAGATAAGTTTTGTCGCATCCGTTGCGAATAAATAACTTTTGTGGGTCTCTCTTGGGTACCCACTGCAACAAAAGACGATCCACCCATCCCGTTTGAGGTAACCGTAAAAGCATTGTGAACAAAAATACCACGGGCGAAATGTTTCCATTCCTTAAAACAAATACCTTTGCGTCAACTACCGCTTTTCTCTCGTTACTTCCCCCATGCGCATATCCCCTTTCTTGTCTTAGGTCGCAGAATTTATTTTCACCAGAGCCAACTTTTGTATTCATCTTCGTGAGGCGGTAACAATTTGTCTGATTTCCATAGATTGGCAAATATTGCAAAAGATGTGGCAATTTTCGGGTTTGATATGCTAAAATCCCATCATCGTTAAATGAATCAGAAGTTTTAGAGCGAAACTCTGAGCGCGTGGTATGTAGCGTTTGGGTTGGATATGGGATACGAGAACAATCTGCATTCACCGCCCGCCACTTTAATACAATTGTATCCAATCGGTCAATATAAAAGTATTCTTGCTATGCTATTCGCTACAAAAGTATCTTTCATTGTTATGCGTTGTTCGTCGCAAAAGCCTTATAAATTAAGGTTTTTTAATAATAAAAATTATTAAGTATAAAGGTTTTTTAAAGTAAAATTGCTACCGTAAAGGCGTTGCCCTAAATGAATAGAATCGAAAATATACGTGCAGCGATTGCTACCCAAAATTTTAGTAACCTATCGCGTGAGTTAAAACGGATTGGCATTTCCTACACAACCGATGGGCTGAGAAAAATTGTGACCGGGCGAACGGTTGAACCCCGGTCCAGCCTTCTCGATGGAATTTGTCGTGTACTCCATCTAAATCCACTCACGGGATTACCTTTGGGAAGAGAGAATTCTGACAAGGGCGCTGTTACGCCTCAGGAAGATAAACTGGGGGAAATTTCCGTTTTTAAAATTTACTCCGCAATTGAGAGTGGAGGAAAAAAGTGGAAAATATCCTTTTCGCTCGATGCGTCGGAGGTTGATTTTTCCTGTCCGAAGTGTGGCAAGGAATTTCAACAGACTCTCGGATGGTTTAAGCGGCAGAAAAATTTTTGTCCCATCTGTGGAAGTGTTTTTGACTCTACTGCCTTTATGAAGCAAATGGAGGTGGTTGAAAAAATGTTGTCCGTCCTTTTTAACCGGGACGAGGAGGAATAAGCTGCCGGGGAAATTTTGGTGACATTACCCCCCCAATATATCTTGAGGATTCCCTACGTGTCCTCCGCGGTGAAAAGGTTTTCACTTTACTTCCTTGTTTGCGCTTGCTAAAAAGAGTTCGGGAAATAGAAAGGTTGGACTTAACCGGATGCTCATTTTTTTTATTGGGGACATTGTGGGGCGTCCTGGGCGGCAATTGGTGCAGAATTTGCTGCCGGGATTTCGCAAGTCGCGTCAAATTGATTTCGTGGTGGCGAACGGTGAAAACTCTGCCAGTGGTAAGGGTTTGACGCCTTCCATTGCGGAAGACTTATACACCGCCGGGGTGGATGTGATTACCTCCGGGAACCATGTGTGGAAAAACCGCGAAATTTTTCACATCATCGACAAAGACCCACGCGTGTTGCGGCCTGCCAATTACCCGGAAGACGATTCCGTTCCCGGGCAGGGTAGTGGTTTGTACCCGGTAGCGGGCGCGGGCTGTTTTGTTGGCGTGGTCAATCTGATCGGACGCGTGAACCTGGGGCCGATGGATTGCCCGTTCCGCGTCGGGCGTGCGCTGGTGAACGATTTGCTGCATGAAACTAAAGTTATCTTGGTAGATTTCCACGCGGAAGCTACCAGTGAAAAAATTGCGATGGGGTACTATCTGGACGGACTGGCCTCAACGGTGCTCGGCACGCATACGCATGTGCAAACGGCGGACGAGCGCATATTGCCCAACGGTACCGCGACGTTGACCGACGTGGGCATGACCGGTCCGCACGATGGTGTGTTGGGAATCCGCAAAGATATTATTTTGCATAACATGATTACGCACATGCCGGTTCGACACGAGTTGGCTGAGGGCGATATGCGCCTTTGTGGAGCATTGGTGGAAGTCGACACCGTGACCGGGCGCGCCAGCGCGATTGAACGGGTGTGCTTGAGGGGATAAGTAGTTAGGGCGCAAAGCATTGGTCAGGACTATATGGGCTTGATGAATGCCTGTTGCATTGCATTGTCAATTTCGGTAGATTGCAGACAGGCGTTGAGGCGCCTTGCCGCCCATGAACTTCGAGTTTTCCCTTCGCCAACTCATTGTCGCCAGTTTGGTCATTCTGATCGTGCTGGCCTGTGCGGCTTTTCCCTCTCTGATTCCCGTGTCATTTTTTACGGCGGTTTACCATTCGGTGGTTTCTGAATTAGAAGTGCTCCATGTGATTCGCACGGACGCATTGCCGATGCGTGTCATTTCACAAGCGGATACGGAACAAAAGGAAGAGCAAATTACCAAAGAGTATCCGCGGACGCGTTATGAAATGTACAACCCGCAGGATGGATTGCTAACCCCTCCCTCGGAAGATGCGATACAGATATTGGATAGCATTGCAGCGCAATATGCAGAGCGGGCGGGAGCCTCCCTCGATAGCGTGGGGCGTTGCAAACAGTGGCTGAATGCACGTTTAAATAACCAGTCCTTGCCAGAAACCGAGGAATCTGCTTTACAGCAAAGCATGCAAAAAACTGCACCTGTTATTAAAAAAACGTTGGCTACGTTACAAACGGGTGCCTTTTCTGCAGAAGACCTGGCCCGAACTCTTCCGCACTCTGTGGCCGACGAAGGTGCTTCACCTATTGCGAAGATGGCAGATTTATTTGCCTTGGACGCGTTGGAAAATAAACGCCAGGGCAAAGTGACGGATGCTTATTTTGAGATTTACAACGCGGCAAAGGCCCTGTTGCCTGCACCAACCGCGCAACTGGAAGACCAACGTGCCACACTCGAAGGTTTTGATACCATTATGCACACGTGGCGCACCATGGTGGCATCCGACAAACAGGGGGAACGGCTCGAAACGGCCCTGACCCAAATGAACGATGTCGGGGGAGAATTGCGCCAGCGCCTGTCGCAAGTGCGTGATCCCCTGTCGCGCGATTTGATGGCGCGTATTCGGCAATTGCCTTTGGAGAAAAAAGAACGCGATTCGGTAGAGCGTACCACTCCGGATTATCTGTTTAATTTCTATTCCGAGAAAGCGCACAAATACACCACCGATCCTGAAAAAGTGGCTGCATTAGATAAAAAGTTAGAACCCTTGAAAGAACAGGTGATGCGGGCAATGGAATTGCGGGGAAAAACTGCGATGGCAGAACCACTGGCGCTTCAGGAGAAAGCGACGCTGGCGGAAATGGATATGACGCGCATCGGACTGGCGGAAGAGGTTAAGCGTTTGGCCTATCCCGAAGATACGACCACGAGTCCCGAAAAACTGACCCCGCGTTATCTTCCTTATGTGCCTACGGACCCTTTCAACAACAAGGGGTATTCTGTACGAGAAACCAATGCTGTTTCTACGGGAACCCTGCAAAATTACTTTTCAGCATATTACTCCATTGGCCCCGATGGTAAGGATCAAAAGGGGCTGCTTTTGTACGATCCCACCAATGGCGCTACGAGCGTCGGCGATATTTATATTCCCTAGACTCGACTTTTTATGCCTTCTTCTTCTTTACCACTCCGGTTAAGCATCACGATGGGCGACCCGGCGGGCATCGGCCCGGAAATCATTGTTCGCTTGTTCGCGGAAGGTTTTCGTTGCGATGGCGTCGCGCCCTTTGTTGTGGGCGAAGTGCGGCATCTGGAACAGGCCGCTGCTTGTCTGGGAATCCACCTAGTCAGCCGAACGGAACCGGTAAGTCCCGGTGTTTTCACCACCCTGAATTTTTCCGGTTTTTCCATCCCGGTACAGGAACCGCCGGATTTTCATTTTGATGGCCCGCTGGAACAAGGCCAGATTTCCGCGCAATGTGGTGCGGCGGCATGGGCCTATATCCGTCATGCCGTGCATCTGGTCCAGGCAGGTCAGGCGGATGGGATCGTAACCGCTCCGTTACAAAAGGAAGCGTTGCAAGCAGCAGGGTGCCCCTATCCCGGTCATACCGAAATGTTGGCGGCGCTTGCGGGGGATGCAAAGGTGGCGATGTTGCTGGTGGGCGGGGGATTGCGTGTCGCGCTTGCCACCATCCATGAACCGGTTGCGCGGGTGCCCGGCTTGTTGACGCGCGACGGCATTTTGGAAAATTTGCGTTTGATGGATTCGTTCATCCCCTGGTTTGGCGTGGAGCGTCCCGTGCGTATCGGCGTAACCGGACTCAACCCGCATGCGGGCGAGGGGGGCATGTTCGGTGACGAGGAACGCGACATTATTATTCCGGCAATTGAAGCCGCACGAGCAGAAGGTATCCATGCGATTGGCCCGCAACCGGCTGACACCATTTTCTATTTTCACCGCGAGGGGGCATACGACGCAGTACTGGCCATGTACCACGATCAGGCGCTGATTCCGGTAAAAACGCTGGCCTTCCACGACGGGGTCAACGTCACGATGGGCTTGCCGTTCATCCGCACCTCGGTAGATCATGGCACCGCGTTCGACATTGCGGGTAAAGGCATTGCGCGTCCCGATAGTCTGCGCGCCGCATTACATTGTGCGGCGACGTTGGTGAAAAATAAATCATAGGGCTACGCCTTACAGCCCCTATCCTCCATATGACAAACAGTACCCCTTTCGACCAAAAATCCTTCCAACGTTCGTGGAATCTGGTGATGATCGCCGGTGCGCTGGGGGTTACCTACTTGACCTTTTGCGTCAACGGCGCGCCGCGCACCAAGTACCTGACCGATCTGCAAGCCACGCCATTCGACTTCGGTCTGCTTTCCGCGCTTAGTTCGCTTGCCATTGGTTTTCAACTGCTGTCCGGTATCATTAATCGGCACATTGTCCACCGTAAAAAAACCTGGATGTTTCTTTGCATCACGCACCGCGTGAGTTTTTTAGGCATCCTTGCCACACCGTTGTTGTTTGCCGATCCCCGGGTGCGTATCGGGTGCATCGTCTTTATTTCGTTTATCCACGATACCTTTATGAATCTGGCGAGTCCGATCTGGGCGTCGTGGATGGCAGACATTTTGCCCAAAGAATCGCTCAGTCGGCAGTGGGCAAAGCGGCAGCGTTTCACCACGCTCTGGAGCACGGTAGCGACGCTGGGCATGGCAGTATTCTTCGAGTACTTCGAAAGAAACAATCAAGTTATCTTTGGCTACACCCTGTTGGGAATTGCCGGTGTGATTCTGGGCATCATTGACGTCAGCCTGTTCACGCCGGTGCCAGAGCCGCCCTACCAACCGAAGCAAATAAAAAATTCGTGGCGTGCAATTGTAGAACCGTTGAAAGACCCGCAATTTCGCCCCTTCCTCATCTTTCGCGGTTATTGGCAAATGGCCGCTGCCGTTGCTTACCCCTTCTTTTTTGTGTATATGATTCAGGAACTGAAAATCAGCGCGCAGTGTACCCAATTGATTTTTCTATTGAACGCTGTGGGGATTATTGTGTCGACGCGTCTGTGGGGGCTGCTGTGCGATACGTATGGACAGCGCCCCGTTATGCTTCTACTGGTTTGCGGCAAGATGATGATCCCGCTGATGTTTGTTTTGCTGCCCCCCGATAATCTGAGGATAACCATTCCTCTGTTATGCGTGAGTTTTTTCTGCGACGGCATTTTGAACTCGGCTTTCGACCTGTCCAACCAGGGCATTATTTTAAAAACCACGCCGCGGGAAAACCGTGCCATGTACGTGGGGGCCAACAACTTTTTTGCGCAGGGCATTCCCGCGATTTTTCCGCCCATCATTGCGGGGTGGGTTATCGACAAACTCAACGGGCACGCCTGGCATGTTGGTATTTATGCGTTCAGCGGATACCACCTCATTTTTCTGATCAGTTCCATCATGCGCACCTTTTCCATTCCGCTGGCAATGCGGTTGCGCGAACCCGGCAGCGTATCGCTCCGAACCATGTTGAGCCATGTGTGGGCAGCCAATCCGTTGCCCGTGGCGCGACACGTGTATCGCTTGTCCGATTCGCCGAATGCAGAAGCCCGTGCCAAAGCCGCACAGATGCTGGGAAAAATCCGCAGCCCGTTGGCGATTCGCGCACTTATCAAGGCGCTGGAGGAAGATACGGATAAAACGGTGCGACACCGCGCAGCCGAAGCGCTCGGTCACATCGGCTCCAGCGATGCGTGCGAATCGTTGGCAGGCGCATTGACCGATCCGACGCTGGGCATCCAGTCGCCCGCAGCGCATGCGCTGGGCGAAATCGGCGGGTTCGATTCGTTGCATGCGCTCTTGAAAAACCTGAAGGGGTTGGACAAGGATGCGCTGCGCGCGACCGTGGACTCGCTGGGGAAAATCGGTGATCCGGCAGCAATCCTTCCGCTTATTTGTTTGATGGACGAACAGGACGATCCGGGTTTGCAGCGGCACATTGCCAATGCACTCACACAACTGACTCCATCGGCATCGGAAGAAGAGGTGATGGTGCTTTTCAGTTCCCCGAACCCGACACCGCGACGGAAACCTTTGTAGTTATTGAATTACCGCAGGCTTTTTCTCCGCATCGCTTTGACTATTTCAAACCACACGATACTTCCCACCCCCATGCCAAGGCAAATGCCCACATCGGAAAGCGCCAACCGTGAGAAGTGGAATAGCCCACGGAAAAATGGCGTGTACAGCACCGCCGTTAACATCAGCATGGCGCCGCCTACCACCCACCACACAGCCGCATTCGGTTCGCGCAACATCACCCACAGCGATCGGGTTTGCGAGCGATTGGTCAGGATCAGCAAAACATTGGCGATAATCAGCGTGGTAAAAACCATCGCACGCGTGGTGTCGGGGTCGTGCATTTCCGTTTGAAAAAAGAAGAACACGGCCAGCAAAAATCCCAGCACGCTTGCGCCTTGCAGCAGGCTCAACCCCACCGATTTTAAACTGAACAACCGTTCCTTCGGATCGCGCGGAGGACGCTGCATCGTATCGGGTTCCGCTGCCTCGGCCTCAAAAATAATGGAGCAGGCCGGGTCGATAATCAGTTCCAAAAACACCACATGCACCGGCATCAGAATCAGCGGCCAGTCTTTAAAAAATGCGGGCAACATCGACAGTCCCACAATGGGAATGTGAATCGCAAAAATATACGATACCGCTTTACGGATATTGTCGAAGATACGACGCCCCAGTTTGACCGCCGCCACAATCGACGAAAAATCATCATCGAGCAGCACCAGCGATGCTGACTCACGCGCCACATCTGTTCCGCGTCCGCCCATCGCAATGCCAATGTGTGCCGACTTGAGCGCGGGTGCGTCGTTAACCCCGTCGCCCGTCATTGCAACTATCTCACCGTTTGCCTTGAGCGCTTGAACAATGCGGAGTTTCTGCTCTGGAACCACGCGGGCAAAAACAGATACCGTTGAAATTTTCCGAGCCAGTTCCTCATCGCTCATTGCTTCCAGTTCCGGCCCGGTGATGAGCGCATGTTCCCCATTCAAACCAATTTGTTTTGCGATGTTTTGGGCCGTTACCGGGTAGTCGCCCGTGATCATCACCACACGAATTCCTGCTGTGCGGCATTCCTGAATTGCAGCAGGCACAGTGGGGCGCACCGGATCGGCCAGCC
>DNPO01000217.1 GCA_003501375.1 Candidatus Sumerlaeota bacterium
GTGCTCGCGAGGTCTGCCAAAGCAGAGCGTTGCGCCAAATTACGCACTACCTCCCCACCACGGCGAAGCCCTTGCCACGTTCACCTGCGCGGGCTGCTTCCACGGCCGCATTCAGGGCCAGCAGATTTGTCTGGAACGCGATCTCCTCAATGGTTCGGATAATACCGGAGATTTTCCCCGAGGAATGTTCAATGTCGCGGATAACGACCACGGTTTGATCCATCACGGACCGCGCGCGTCCAACTACCTTGCTGACCTCTTCGGCGCTGTCTGCGGCGAGTTGCGATTTTTCGCGGTTAGCCTGTGCCTGCGCGGAGAGTTCTTCCAGGGCCGCAGAGGATTCCTCCAGGCTGGCTGCCTGATCCGTAGCACCCTTTGCCAAAGTGTTGCTCGTATCCGCAATTTGGCTGGCGGAACTCGTTAGTAACTGCGCCCCTTCTGACATATCCCGCATGCAGTGTTCCAACGGGCGCACAATGCTCACGCTCAGGAACCAACCGGCAAAAAGGGACAATACGGCCAAAATACCGCCTACGGTGAGTAGCATCAAAATCGTGCTGGCGGATTTTTTGTCTGCGTTTGCCTTCAACTCATTGGCCAAGTCTAAAAAGTCATCTATCGGAGCCGATGCTACGATTACATATTTCTTCTCTCCTAGGTTGAGCGGACGGTAAGCTGCCAGTTTGATGGCCTTGTCGTACTCGTATTCTTCAGCGCCTGTCTCTCCCTTTAGCATTTTATCCCGAACGAGACTGGCTAATCCTTGGAATTTGGGATCGGTAGCGTTGACTCCCTCTTGGATTTTGAATTTCTTATGGGCAACTGATAATCCGGTATCGCTCAAAACAAACGGATATCCAGTTTTTCCAAAGGTTATTTTGTTCAACATTTGAGGAATAATATCCCAGTCCATGCTTAGAACGATTTCGCCCATAAATTCTTTGTTCAGATAGACGGGAGAAGCCACCCGCATTTCCGGTTTTCCTGTGTTCACCGCAATCACTGCACCACTGTTATATACTTTACCTGAGGCCAACTGGGTGCATGCTTTGAACCAATCCGTATCACTCTTGTCATTCAATTTTTCCGCAAAGACCCCGTTTTGGAGGTTGAAAATTTCCTTGCCCTGCTTATCCACAAAACGAATTTGTGCATAGGTGGGATAACTCTTGCTGGAGGTGGTTGCCGTGGAACTTTTATCGTCAATGGTGATGTTCGAACTCTTATAAAGCGACATTACTTCCATTTTTAACAGCGATAGCGAAGCCTCAGCCGCTGTTGCGGAAAGTTCGTCGCGATAGCCGCTCACGCAGACAATCCAATCCCACGGGGCATAGTACAAATAGGCGGCAAACTTATCGCGGCCTTCAAACGTATAACTCAGAAACTGCGTTTCATTTTCCTTGCGCTTGTTTAAAGCCTCACCGAGGAAATCCAAGTGCAGGTCTGAGAGAATGTTCTTTCCAACATATTCTGCTTTCGGGTGAAAAATAAGTTGTCCCTTGGAGTCCATGATAAACGGATAACCCGTTTTACCAACCCGGACGGTAGTAATCGCATCCGACAGTTCTTTAGAATCCTGTTCTTTTAGCCCGACAAATAGCATGCCGATAACTTCTTTGTTTGCGTCCAGCAGTGGTTCATATGCCGTCATGTACCACGCGTCCACCACTATGGCACGCCCGACGTAGGGCTTGCCAGCCAGTGCTGTTGCATTGACCGGGTTCTTTGTTCCATCGGGTAAGACTGCGGGGATGTAGGTGCCAGCCGCGCGGTTACCATCTTTACCGAGGATGTTGGTGGCCACTCGCAACATATCGCCCTCGGGATTCATTCGCAGAAAAAGGGTGCAAGCATCTCCCGTCAGTTTCCGCACTTCATCCACCACGGGGGAGACAGTATCGCGTTCCTTGTTCAGGCGTACTTCCGTATTGCCAACAACTAAGGTTGGGATATTCAATGTTTGCGATGTCTTGGTTACTTGGTTGGTCACGACCGCTTCTTGCGCAGCGGTCTTGCTCAGGGTAACGGCACCTTTGGCTGCGAGGATGCTGGTGGCAATGTTCAAATCGGAATTTAATTTTTTATCCAACAAACCGGTTTGTGATTTACAGGTTAAAACAAGTCCCTCGGCAACGCGCTTCACTTCCTGTTCGGAAAATTGATTAATGAGTGCGTTGCGGCCCATGCGAGCGCTCGTGTAGCCTTCCACATTGGCGGAAGATGCCAAGATCGCCGCTTGCTGCTCTACACCATATATAATTCCATGCGTTTTTTCCCAAGTCGCATCCAGCCCCAGCGCTAAACTTCCACGCGCTTGTTTTTTCAATCCCTTGTAAGAGTCATCGGTGGCTTCATGAGAAAAAAGTTTAAATTGTGCGATACTGAAGCCGCCAACTAAAATGGTCGGAGNNTTAAAACAAGTCCCTCGGCAACGCGTTTCACTTCCTGTTCGGAAAATTGATTAATGAGTGCGTTGCGGCCCATGCGAGCGCTCGTGTAGCCTTCCACATTGGCGGAAGATGCCAAGATCGCCGCTTGCTGCTCTACCCCATATATGATTCCATGCGTTTTTTCCCAAGTCGCATCCAGCCCCAGCGCTAAACTTTCGCGCGCTTGTTGTTTCAATCCCTTGTAAGAGTCATCGGTGGCTTCATGAGAAAAAAGTTTAAATTGTGCGATACTAAAGCCGCCAACTAAAATGGTCGGAGTAAGGGCTAACAAGACTGCAGATAACATTAACTTCATTCTGAGAGAAAGATGCATGATTTACCTCCGACAGCGCTTCAACTGGTATTGTATTGTTTTGAAAAATAAAGGGCACCACGCACCCTCTGGCATTATTGTAAACAGAGGTTCCGATGAATGTCAAGGAAGTGTGGAATATAGCAAGAATAAAACCCAATACAATGCAATAACTATGTTTTTTATTTCACGATTAGGTTGAGTTGGCCCTTGGATTTATGGCAAATCTCTCAAGTCTCTTTCCGGTTCTGTCGATAAGACCTAGCGAGGGGTAGGACATCTTATACGGCGAAGCAAGGAGGCGACGCCATGACAACCATGACGGTTCAACAATCTGCAGTACCCACCGCACAAACACGACTTTCACAAACGCTTTCCACTCAACGCACGACAACGGAACTGGATGATACGGCGGGCAATACGCTTGCCGAGGCGCTGGATACGGTTTTGCACCCGATAAATGGCGACCGGGTCACCATTGGCAGTACTCCAACTACGGGTGCTGAAACGACAAAATCGGAAGGTAAGGCCACCAGCGCCAATGCGGCGCTGATTCCATCGTTGCGCGGATTGTTCGCGCAATTTTACGGGGGAAATGACACAACAACGGTCGGGGGGAGCGTGTACGATTCCATTGCCAATAACTTGAATG
>DNPO01000435.1 GCA_003501375.1 Candidatus Sumerlaeota bacterium
TGCGCACGGTGGAGGAACTGGTGAACGTGATGGCAGCCACGCGGCCTTCTGCCAAGTCGGATCGCATCGCATCCAGGTTGTTGGGGGATTCTAAAACAGTGCGGTAGGCTTCGACCTCTTCCACCTCCGCGCCCTGATTGCGGAGCGCGTCGGCGAGAAAACTTCGCGCGATGTCCGCGCGGGGGAGGAGCACAGACTGATCGGTTAGGTCTTCTTGTTGCACGAATGTTTCCGCGATGGATTCTGCGACATATTTCGGCGGCGTCAAGTCGGAGTGAACGCCGTATTTTTCCAAAGCCTGGCTCGTCGCCGGGCCAATGGCGCAGACTTTGGTGTGGCCGAGCGAGCGCGTATCGAGACCTTCAGCATGCAGCGCGTTGAAGAACGCATCCACTCCATTCACGCTGGTGAAAATAATCCACTGGTAATTACTAGTTTCCCGGACGGCAAGACGCAATGGTTTTGGATTTTTTGGCGGTTCGATGCGGATGACGGGGAACTCGATAACATCCGCGCCTAACGTTTCGAGTCGGCGTGAAAGTTCGCCCGCTTGGGCGCGACTGCGCGTTACCACGACGCGTTTGCCAAAGAGAGGACGTTGCTCAAACCAGTTGAGTTGTTCCCGCAAGGCAACGACTTCGCCCACGACGATTAACGCGGGAGGTTGCAATCCAGCCGCGCGTTGCGCAATATTTTCGAGCGTGCCCGTGATCGTTTGCTGGCGCGGGTAGGTGCCCCAGCCAATGAGCGCAACGGGGGTTTCTGCAGGCCGTCCGTTTTCTATGAGGCGCTGTGCAATCAGCGGTAAATTGCGCACGCCCATGTAGAAAACCAGCGTGCCATTGCCCTGTGCGAGTGCGGGCCAGTTGATGGCGGAATCTTCTTTGGTTGGGTCTTCGTGCCCAGTAATGAAGGTTACGGCGCTGGCGATTCCGCGATGCGTAACGGGAATGCCTGCGTACGCGCTGGCTGCGACACCCGCCGTAACACCGGGGACAATTTCGAATGCGCATCCGGCTTCGTGCAGCGCGAGGGCTTCCTCGCCGCCGCGTCCGAACACAAACGGATCGCCGCCTTTGAGGCGCACGACGTGTTTGCCCGCTTGGCATTTTTCTACCAGCAGCGCGTTTATTTTTTCCTGCGGTAACGTGTGCTCACCGGCTTGTTTGCCTGCGTAAATAATTTCGCAGTTGGTGGGCGCTTCTTGCAAAAGGCGCGGATGTGCCAGATGATCCACTACAATAACTTCGGCTTGGCGAATGCGTTCAAGACCGCGCTGGGTGATGAGTCCCGGATCGCCGGGGCCTGCACCGACAAGGGAAACAAAACCGGGATGTTTTTGTGGGGAGCCTGTCATTTTTTCTCGCTTGGGTGGTTTGTTCCGCAATGGGCAATCAATTCTTTGCCTCCGCATTGCAGCAAGCGCTCCGCCAAGGTTTGCCCAATATTCTCTGCATTGTGCGGATTTCCCTCGGCGCGGTCGCGCAACAGGACTTTGCCATCGGGCGAGGCGATCAGGCCGTCCAACGTGAGCCAGTCGTTTTCGATGGCCGCCAGCGCGGCAATCGGGGCTTGGCATCCGCCTTCCAACTTTTGTAAGAAGGCGCGTTCTGCCGTTACCGCCTGACGCGTTTCCAAGTGATCCAGCACGCTGACAATCATGCGGACGCGATGCGCTTCCGCGTGGATTTGCACGGCAATGGCTCCCTGCGAAGGAGCGGGTAAAATTTCAGCGGGTTCCAGAATCGCGCTTATGCGGCTCTCCATTCCCAGCCGCTCCAGTCCCGCGTGCGCCAACAGCATGGCGTCCCATTCGGACTCATCAAATTTGCGTAGTCGCGTGCCGACATTTCCGCGCAGGGGTGCGATCCGCAGGTCGGGCCGCAGGTGCAAGACTTGCGCGGCACGCCGCATGCTGCCGGTGGCGACTGTTGCGCCTTCTGGTAGATCACGCAACAAATTCGCCCCTCTTGCGATAAGCGCATCACGCGGATCGGCCCGTTCGCAAATTGCCGCCAGTTCCAGCCCCTCGCACCCGCTCGTGGGCAGGTCTTTGAGACTATGCACCGCCAGGTCGATTTCGCCATTGCGCAGGGCGCGTTCAATCTCGCTGGTGAACAGTCCCTTCCCGCCGATGAGCGGCAGGGGAGTATCCAGCACCAGGTCGCCCTGGGTGCGAATGGTTACTAATTCAATTTGTATTTCTGGGTGCACGGCCTGCAGTTGCTCACGTACCCACTCGGCCTGCCAGAGGGCGAGTGGGCTACCGCGTGTGCCTATTTTCAGATTGCGAACCATTGTGTTGCCTTTGGGGGGGAGTCTCGGACAGATCGGTCGGATCAGACTGATCTGTCCGATGGCGTTTGAAGTATAACTTTTGGGTAGGCGGATAGCAAGCGGGGAACGAATTCAATGCGGGGATTTCATTTTTTACAAATCTGTTACAGATCGCCAACGCGAGTTGTGTTAACTTCTTATGTAGGTGTTGACTATCGGGGGAAAATACAACTCAAGAAAGTTCCTGCCATGAACTATCAACCAGAACCTAGCCTTTTGAATACGCCCCTGAACCAGATGTGCGCGCGCATCTTGTCGCAATCCGTACGCGCCAATTACTTTTACTTTTTCAGCGCCGCACTGATGCTTTGCGCCAGTTACCTGCTGATATCCTCCCAAGCGTTGGATGGAAGCGCCTTTGTCCGCACCTGCAAAGCGTGGGCTATTTTGCAAGGGTACGAGGTGCTGCTGATTGCGACTGCCGCGTGGATTGTGCGTCGATTAAAAATCATGGATGATGCCTTTTCGCTCTTGTTGGTGGAACTCGTCCTTTTGCTTGATCCCACTTTTTTCAGCAACTCGTTTTCCACCCAGTTGAATGCGCCGGGCATGTGGGTCGATGTGCTGTGTTTTGCTTTTGCAGGAATTAAGTGCGTTTTCCTGATGCGCCTTCTGCATTTGCGTTTGCTGCCGCAGATGTGGGGAGCGCTCCTGTTTGCTTTTGTGGCTGTTTATCTGTTGGAAGTTCCGCTGAACAAGCCGTACGCTTTCAAAACTCTTGAACCGAAGGAATACAGTTTTTTGCTGGTGTGGGGGCCGATGGTCTATGCGTGCCTGTGCCCGGCATTGGGAAAAATGTTTAGCGTAACCACTGAGGACGCGACATACCTGCCGCAGGACCGGCAGACTTTTCTGAACCGCCTGCTGCTGGGCTTGCCGTTGCTTATCATTGTTTGTCACGACATGGAAAGCCTGCGCGTGCATGAGATTATTCGCTCCACCCCGCATCTGGCGCCCCTCTTTATGGCTGCTGCCGTGGTACTTTTGCGGAATACGCCTGCGGCGGAGAGCGCCCGGAGGATAGGTTGGGTGGACGTCTGTTGCGTCCTGGCGCTGGTCTGCTCGTACGCCCATCCAGATTATGAGGAAAACTGCCCCAAGCCGTTTAACCCGGAAGCGCTTACGGGGTGGATGAAAACTTTTCCGGTTCTTTTGGCTGGAGCATGTACGCTGGGATTGTACGCTTGGATATATGCGCGGTGCCGCACTCGCCAGGTGCTGTATCGGCTGGGTGGCATTGGCGTCGTTTTAATCCTGTGGTTGGTGTTCCGTTCCGGCGCGGTCTGGGCAGAGATAAAACTCGATTATTTGGCCATCGAAGGAATGCTCGGGGCTATTTGCCAGAGCATCATGGGGTGGGGCATTTGGAGGGGATTGCGCATTGCGCTTGTCGGAGCGCTGAATGTGTTTTCTTGGACTGTTTCTTGTGTTCTCAATGCTTCGGGTAGCGGCATTGCGTGGTTGTACGAACATCCTGCCATTGTGCTCTGGGTGTTTGCAATGGTGTTGGGCGGTTTATTGTTGCGGTATCGGAAAAATGGGATTTTGTGGACAACTTTTGGGTGGCTGATGTTATGGAATTTGTTTCACCTCACCCCGGCAAATTGGGGTGGGTTGCAATGGGAAATGGTGCAGGCGGTGATTGTTTATGGCTTGGTAATGGATCACCTTTTCCAAAATTCTGCGCGAGGCAACCGCTATGTTTTTGTAGCCATCGTGGCAGGGATTGCGCTTTTACGGTTTATTGGTTCCCCGGGATGGGGGACAGGTTGCGTAATTGCGCTGGAAGCAGTGGCTCTTTTTCTCTTTGGAATCAAATTGCGCTACTTTGGTTATCTGGTCGTGTCTGTGGGCCAAATTGTCCTTGCGGCGTTGTACGGCTGCCACCTAGCTCATTTCAAATTGGACGCTGCTTTAAGCGTGCTGATCGTCGCGTTGGCGTTTTTTGGCTTGGCCGTGTGCATCACTTTTTTCAAGAAGCAGATATCTGCCTGGTTGGAAAAGTTTTTTGGTGAGATGAAGCCTCTCTCCTTT
>DNPO01000061.1 GCA_003501375.1 Candidatus Sumerlaeota bacterium
GTTCAAGGTTGACATGACACTAGGGGTTTGCTACACTTATAGGGAACATCAAGGGCTGTGGCAAGTTCCTTGGCATCGAGAAATGGTTCCACCTGTTTATACGACACCAGAGAAATCACGGGTTCGGAGGGAACGGAGCGGGAAATAAAGGAGGGAATATTCTTTCTGACCAAAACAACCGCATCAACTTTGGGTATCAGAATGGGAATACCATCCGTCCACACGACAAAGGATTTCACCTGCCCCTGATCCTGGCAAAACGAAACACGGGGAACAAAAACCCCATCCCCTACTTTCTTTTGCAAACTATCCCGGAGACGATTCCAACGCCAATAACGCTCCAAATCCGCATGCGGCAAGGTCAGGGGCGCGCCCTGACTCCCTTTGCCTGCGAAGGCAGCTATTCCCATCATATTGCCTTGATTCCATCCCTGCATAAACCCTGGGGTGGAATACGTTTCGTTCATGCCATCTATTTGAGTATCCAAGATTCCCAAGCCAAACGTTTCGATAAATTCCTTGATTTCTATAGCAGCTTCGTTGGCAAAAACATGCGGACGCGCATAATTCATATTAAAGATTACTGGCCCCAATTCGTCGTCCACCTCGTCATCAGGCGACGTCTTACCTTCATAATCAAAACTGAAATACACCCCGGTATTTTCGTTGTTGTACCACGCCTGGGTCTTGCTGAGTTTGTAGTGCGCCTTATTTTTGAAATAACCGAGAAAATCGGTATGTGAAAACTCCGGTTTGCCCGGCGCAGAGCGGAAATAAAGATCGTAACTCAATTTGTTTTCTCCCCCGCTTCTTGATTTGCTTATTTCTTTGCCCCAATTGACGCCACGCGTTTTTCACACTCCACGGCTAAGTTCTCCTGGCCCGTTTTCCGATAAAGAACTGCCAGATTCTTTAAGGTAACAATCAAATCGGGGTGGTTTGGGCCAAGCGCCTTTTCCCTGATCGAGATAACGCGCTTGAAGGCGGGTTCGGCTTGGGTGTACTTTTCCTTGGCAAAATACGACATTCCCAGATTGGCATAGCAACTCGCCGTATTGAGACTATCCGGCCCAAGCAAGTCCGTGGCACGCGTCAAAACTTTTTCACCAATAACAATGGCTTGGTCATAATTCCCCTGTTTGTAGAGGGATACGGCCTCACTATTCATGGTTTGCATCTGATGGATATTCCAACGGTTATAGGCACGTTCACCAATACCAACCAACACTAACAGTACAACAAGGCCCAACCGAAGCAACAATCTTGTTTTCATTCCATTATCCCTTTCTGTTTTTCCCGCTCGATTTTCTTGTCAATCGCCTTGATAGCACTGCTTGCCGCCTTTCGACACCAAGTCTTTTCATGAGTTAAAAACCGCTCAAGAAAAGGACGAGCCTTTACTGCTTTGAGTCTTTTTAGCCCCACGATAGCGGGGCCGACAATCTGCTCATCATCCAACATTTCAATCAACACATCCACTGCATTTGGATTTTTCATCTTGCCCAGCGCCATGGCAAACCTCTCGCGAGAATGCCCGTGACTTCTATCGCGAAGGATGGTCACCATATCGTCATAAACGTCTTCATCGCCAATGATTTCCAACATGTCTCCAATGGCCCACTTATAAGCACACGGGGGATCGCCGGGTACGCGCAAGAATTCCTCGATCAGTGCGTGCGCAACCCTCGGCTTGGCCCACGGAGCGCCAAGTGCATGAACAATAATATCTTTGGCTCCTACGGTCGTTACGCGCGGAAGCCAATCTAGAAGGACGGGAATTGCTTTTTTGTAAACAGTCCCGCTTTCTTTTAGTTCAGTTATGGAATCTACTATCTCATACCCAATATCGCGCAACGCTTGCTCTACCGGGGCTAAATCTCGGCTAAGTTCTACACGCCTAAGACCCCACTGTTTTGATTTTTCTGGGCTTAATCTTTGGGCTAAATCTCGTAAGAATTCCTCCCGTTTGAGAAGCCGTTTTTCTTCTTTCTCTCGCCAATGCGCCTTGAACTCTGGATCATCTACCAACCTATCCAGTTCTATTTCTGTGACTTTTTTTTGTCGTGGTGTCATTTTAAAATCCTGGAATAAATTTGTGGACGATGTCGCCGTTTGCAATCGCTTTTTTTAAAGGGCCAGTCATTACTGTGCTGGAACGGGTCCACAACGTGAATGTATACCCATTTTGCTGAGCGTAAGCAATATCGTCTCTGATTTGTGCGGTCAAGGACAGTGTTTTAACATTTTTTACTTCCCCGATTGTGCCTGCTTTTGTATCCAGAAAGTCTGGAATCCTGTCTTTGGTAGGATCGCTTGGGGACGTGATGTGCGTTGTATTCTTTGTCAAATTTTCCGCATCGGCGACCGCTTTTTCGCCCGCATCGCCGAGTTCTTTTGCTGTCTGGCTCCAACTTTGCTGGTCTACCACCTCTCCTGTTGCGGTATTGACGGTTTTTGTTTCTGTGATTTCCGCCGCTTCCGTCTCGGTAATCGTCGTGATTTCCATTGTTCCGGCGGCGGCGTCTTCCTCCAGTTGAGTGAGAACGGATTCTTCGGTAACCTCCGTCCCTACCGTCTTTTCCGTTGTTGCGAAGAAATATCTTTCTCCTGTTGCTTCCGTCCGTAATTCAAACGTGGTTTCCACACGGCTGAGGAACGTTCCGTCCGCCGCTGTCGTTTCCATCACGCGCGTCAGCGTGCCTTCCGCCAAGTGAGCCAGCATTCCATCCAGCATGGTTGCGTTCAGAGCGATATTGACAATATCCCCCGCCGCCATAAAAACGCGTGCCTTCATGGACATTTCGCCATGTTCATCATAGCCTTCCCAGGCCATGCCCAAGCCTGTGCCCATGTTCATGAAAGGCTCAACAATGGCGTCCTTGACAAACCCAGTTACGTTATCTGTGGTAGCGCCCATCATGTCTTTGATCCATCCGCCTACTGCGGCTGGCAGATCAATCGCCGAAGTGGTTCCGTTATCCGGGAAATCGTAATCGCCGGGGCTTGAACCGGGAACTGGCGTGGGTGTTGGGTCAACAATCGGCGTGGGCGTCGGCGTAACCGTTGGGTTCGGCGTCACTGTCGGCGTTGGGGTGACCGTTGGAGTCGGGGTAACCTCGGGCGTAGGCGTTGGCGTTACATCAGGTGTCGGCGTTGGAGTAACGGGCGGAGTCGGGGTGACTGGTGGGGTAGGGGTAACGGGTAG
>DNPO01000101.1 GCA_003501375.1 Candidatus Sumerlaeota bacterium
GAAATACAGGTGCATGGCCCTCACGACTCAGAATATCTTCAAAGCAAGAGTTTGGAGTGCGGCATCGTCGTGCTACTGCGCAACGGATAAAAAGACTATAGTTTTAACTAAAACGCTCTAATTGTCGATCATCTTGTCGTAGAAATCGACCAGGTTTTTCGGACCGGTGGACTCAACAAATTCGATGGCAGTACGGGGGTGTTCGTTGTTCATTCCCGTGATGAGGTAGGGAATTTGCCATCCCCATTGCATTTTACCACGGAGCGGTTCAACTTCGTTTTGGATGCACTCTAAAATGGAGCGGACTTTGAACTTGGGGTTTTTGAGGAATGACAGCAAAATTTCCAGTGGGCAGTTCCCGGGGCCACGGCCAATGCCATTGATGGTTGCATCGGCGAAACTGACGCCGAGCGCGAGAGATTCAATGGTGTTGGCAAAAGCCAACTGCATGTTGTTATGTGCGTGAATGCCGATCTGTTTTCCGGTGCCTTCAACGGCCTTGAGATAGGTGAGCGCGAGATCGCGAATCGGTTGGAAATACAGCGAGCCATAACTGTCCACGAGGTAAATTACGTCAGTGGGACTCTTTACCATTGCTTCCAGCGCCTCGGTAATTTCCCGATCCTGCGCGGTGGAGATAGCCATGAGGTTGAGGCTGGTTTCATAGCCTTTGTCGTGCGCGTCCTTCACCATGTCAATTGCAGCGGGAATCTGGTGAACGTAGCAGGCCACGCGCACCATGTCTACGATGCTTTGGTCTCGGGGCAAAATGTCCGTATGGTAATCGGTACGGCCCGTATCGGCCATGACGCTGATTTTCAGGTTCGGATTTTTTTCACCGATGGCCTTGCGCATGTCGTCTTCCGAGCAGTATTTCCAAGGGCCAAATTCCTTGCCTTGCGCAATTTTGCGGTCGGTTTTGTAGCCGATTTCCATGTAGTCCACACCCGCAGCCGCGCAGGCGTGATAGACCGCATGAACAAAACTCATTTCAAATTTTGCGTCGTTGATAAGACTGCCGTCGCGAACGGTGCAGTCCAGAACTTTGATGTCGGGTCGATAGTCGATGGAAGTACCCTTAATATTGTCGTCGATTTGATGGATTACCATGAGCGGCTCCTTATCTCTCAGGATACAGGTGGTTTTGCTTGTATGTCAACGGGTTAATTGAGGATGAGTGGACTTTTCAAAAGGGCGAGGCTGAGCGCCAGCCAGAGGACGGTGTTGATTAAAAGCGGTTTGTCGCGGAGCACTTCCTTATCCGGTTCGCCACCCGCTTCGCAGCGGTAGACAAGGTACAGATAACGGAAAATACCATAGAGAACAAAGGGGAGTGTGAGCAACATTTTCAGGTCTTGCTCACCATTGTGATTGGAGATTGCAAGCAGGTACAGCACATAGGAAAAAATCGCGCCGCTGGTGCAAATAGCGATCATCTGGTCGAGGAACGATTGGCTGTATTCCGCAAGGACGCGGCGATGCAACTCTGCTTTTTGAATGAAAAGTAGTTCATGCCGTCGCTTGCACATAGCGATAAAGAGTGCGAGAAAAAACACGCAGATGACAAACCAGGGGGTCATGGGAATGATGGGGCCTTCGGATATGCGAATAACAAGCACGCCTGCCACGGCACGCAGCACAAATCCGAGCGCGAGAGCCAAAATGTCTACGATAACCACGTACTTAAAGTATTGGGAGTACAGGATGGTGATAATAAAGTAGGTGAGCGTTACGTAACCGAATGGGACGGACAGAGAGAAAGAAGCAACCAGCCCAACCGTCGAGAGAACGCTGGCAAGGATGATGGCTTGGTGTGGGGTGACTTTTCCCGATGCGAGGGGGCGGTACTTTTTGCGGGGATGTTCACGGTCTTGTTCGAGGTCTTTCAAATCGTTAAAGACGTAGATGGAGCCGGAGATCATGCAAAAGAGTGCAAAACCCTCCAAGGCACGCAGGAACAGGCCCGGCATGTCGAAGTGCATGGAAAAAATCAGTCCGGCAAAGAGCAGGATGTTTTTGGTCCATTGGTGGGGGCGGAGCGAGCGGAGGAGTTGATAGAGTGTGGAAGGTTTCATGGGTACGTTTTTTATCTGAAGCGTTGCAAAGAAGCAAAGGGAAAATGCTGCGTCAAAGGGAAGAGTGTGCTACCCTAAAGGGCGGGTTGCGTATTTTCTCGCAACCAACATTCTTGGGGGGCGGGCTTTATGCTAAGTTTTTCCATTTTGCTTTTCTTTAACTTTCTCGGGTTACTGGCACAAAAAGGGCTGGGTGTGCCTTTGCCTGCCAACGTACTGGGAATGTTGTTTCTGGCGATTGCGCTATTTAGTGGCGTGGTCAAACTCCACTGGGTAGAGCCGGGAGCGAACTTTTTGCTGCACCACATGATGCTGTTTTTTGTGCCGTTTGTCGTGGGCGCTCTCGCTTTGATTCCCTTGTTTCGGGAGAATTGGCTGGCGATTTTGGCCAGCGTGGTGCTTTCTTCTCTCTTGACCATGACTGCAACGGGGTATGTGGCCCAGCGATTGATGCCGAAGGCGGAAGTAGATGCAGCATTGCAGGAGGAGGAGAAATCATGAATCCCGATTTTCTTCGCGATCCACTTTTTTCCATTGCCATTACGATTGGTTCGTACACCGCAGCGCAACTGATTCACCGACGGTTTCCGCAGGTGCATGCGTTCATTTGGACGACGGCGATTCTACTGTTGATTTTTTTGCCCCTGCCGTTTCCGGGGGGCTTGGCCGCTAAGTTGGAAGCGTATAAAAAAGGCGGCGATATGATCGCATTCCTGTTGGGGCCGGCTACGGTGGCCTTGGCGGTGCCGCTGTATAAAAATGCGCATGCGATTCGGTCGCATACCTGGCCAATTTTGGTAGCGGTGGCGGTGGGCGGATTAACGGCCATGCTTACCGGGGCAGGGTTGGTTTGCGTGTTTCATGGCGGGGGAGAATTGCTGCGCGCCATTCTGCCCAAATCGGTTACCACGCCGATTGCGGTGAGTTTGGTTACGCCGTTTGGGAAAACGTATGACGTAGGGCATTTGCAGAGTTTGGCTGCTGCGTTGGTAGTGGTAACCGGATTGTTGGGAGCCGTGGTGGGACCGCGCTTTTTGCGCTTGATCGGTATTTATGAAGATGTGGCTGTTGGCTTGGCAATGGGGACGGCAGCGCATGGTATCGGCACTGCGACCGTGCTGAAACATTCGGAACTTCAAGGAACCACCGCCGGTTTGGCAATGGCGCTCAATGGCGTTTTCACTAGTATTCTGATGATCCCGCTGTATTTCTGGTTGCCATAAACCTCAACGAGGGTCTGATAAATATCAAAATTTGTTTGTGTCTATGTTTGCGTAAATGCTCTCGGAAAACATCTTGGGGATGAGTCAAACTACCTATAAAAAAGTCCTCGCTTTCGCAACTAAAGTGGA
>DNPO01000254.1 GCA_003501375.1 Candidatus Sumerlaeota bacterium
TATGTTTTGGTGGGCATGGCGGGGACATTGCTGCTCGGATGCGCATTCGATGTAATTGGCGCGGTGGTATTATTAGGCTGGGTATTGACGTTGGGTTGCAACATGCGCCGCAGAGGACGACGTGCGGTTTTGTCTTTTCTCACTTGCCTTGGCGTTCTTTTGCTCCTGCTGATCCCCGCTTTGATCTTAAAAAAGACGCAACACAACTATCAAATCCATCAGTTTGGCTTCCCGGTGCTAAAAGGGATAGGCGTCTTGTCACGCTTAGTCATGGGTGATTATACCTTGTGGGGAATACGAGGCGAAATTCCGAAAATCCTGGGATGTTTACTATTGGGCGGCATACTCTGGGGAACTTGGCAAGAGTTGCAAACGCGGCGCCAAAACGACAAAGATACTTTTCCCTGGATGGGCATTCTTTCCACCTGGCTTTTTCTTCCCTGGGTTGCAATGATAATTGCAGAGGGATTAGGAACAAAGTCTACACTCAGTCATTTACGTTACCTGTCCCCAGCGCTGCCATCGCTTGCGCTGATCTGGACTTTAGCTATTCTTCATTGGCAACAGCACCCCTTTTTCGCAGCGACATGGCGCCGGAGACTCTGCTATGGAATAGGAATTGTGATACTACTGCTTCCCACGGGCGCATGGTATGTGCTGGAGTGGGGCACTGGACCGCATACGTTGGTCAAAAAAATGCGGGGGAAATCGGAACTATTTGTCGGCAATGTACTCCCGTTGAAATATGAATTTCGCCATGCCTCGCCCGGGGCGATACAATTAGTAGATTGGGGAATGAAACATCCTTGTCCAATTGAAGAAGCCCGCTTGGCGCTGGTAAATTTGGCCAGCAACCATGAGACCTGTTGGTTAATTGTTTACGAGAGTCGGAAAACCCCCTTGGACTCGCTGGCAAAATCACCACCAGCCCCCTGGGTAGCCGAGCGACAAATTCACTACGAAGATGCACGGGCAGTGTTGTTAAAAAACATGCGAAACACTGTTCAGCCTTAACCGGTCACCGGGTATTAAAATGCAAAAATTTCCAATTGCTGGATTGCATTCTTCGTTGCATTTCACGCTTTCATAAATGCCATTTTCCCGAGCATTCCCCGTATTTTTTTAGCCCTTGACAACCGTGGAGCCAACTGCCAAATTGTTTCCCGCCCCTTGCAATGCACGGGAGAAGAAGCACGCCCGACATGTTTTGTCTGAAAAATTGCTGAACGAGATTGACCTATCAATGGAAAAAATAGTTGGATCATCCAAAACCATCACTTGGCCAAGCCCCACACAAACACCAGGATTGGTTTCTGTCATCATTCCCGCCCTGAACCGCGCCCATCTTTTACCCTCCACCCTTGACTCCATTTTTGCACAAACCTATCGGCCCGTTGAAGTAGTCATCGTGGATGACGGTTCCACGGATGGTACGCCAGAAGCAGCAGAGCAATGGGCTGCGGCGCACAATGGCAGTGATTTTACCGTGTGCGTATTACGCCGCGACCACCGGGGAGCATCTGCGGCACGCAATGCTGGTGCGCTCCAATCTAAAGGTGAGTTCATCCAGTTTTTTGATTCCGACGATCTCATGCGCCCGGAAAAATTGGCAAAAACCATTGAAGCCCTAGTGGCGCAACCGGACTTGGGGTTTGTGACAAGCGATTATCAAACTAACATCAAAAAAAACGGAACGGTTGTCACTTATCCGCACATTTTATCGGATCTGAAAAAAACACCGCACGTTTATATTGTTGATAGAATGACTGTCAACACGCATGGCCCGATATTCCGCAGAACAGCCCTTGCCGTGCTGGGGCCTTGGCTGGAAGATATAAGCATGGGGGACGATTTTGAGTACGGGTTTCGCGCCTTGACAATGTTGCAAGGAAAATGGCTTCCGGAAATACTCTACGATATTTGCGAGACACCCGGTTCTTTGTCCTTATGCAAAGGTAAAAAACGAGAATGGGGCGAATCTTGGCTTCGAACTTGTGACTATGTAGAAAAACAAGCCCACGCGATGGGCGAATCGCAGCAGAGCATCCAGAAAGATTTAGGGTACTTTCTAAAAGCGAAAGCCTACCTGTTGGCAAAAAGAAAATCCTGGGAGCCTTACGAGGTCATTTTGAACGGAGCGCTTTGTCGCCTTGAACCGCTTGAACGAATACCGTTGCTCTTCCACCGACTTGCCCAGCAACCCCAAAAAATTCGTTGGGAGGTCCGTGCAATCCGGAAGGGGGAAGCAAATTTCTCGCCCACGTTCATCCACCGAGTACTGTCTTTTTTCTACAAGATGCGTTACAAACTAAAAAGGAAATAAAGTTAAGAAAGCACGATTCTGGCGGAAAGGCACTGATTGAAAACGAAAACAGAACGTAAGCGTTTTTCTTTTCATCAAATGGAAACCATGATAAAAAGCACACCTTTCACCTCTCATGCTTGGCCGGGAGCCACACAAACATCGGGATTGGTTTCTGTTATTATTCCGGTACTTAACCGCTCCAGCCTTTTACCCCTCACCCTTGACTCCATTTTTGCACAGCCATATCGCCCTGTTGAAGTAGTCATCGTTGATGACGGTTCCACAGATGCCAGTCCAGAAATTGCAGAAAAATGGGCAGCGGCGCATAATGGCAATGCCGATTTTACCATATGCGTATTACGCCGCCAACACCAGGGAGCATCCTCGGCACGCAATGCAGGAGCACTCCAATCTCAAGGGGAGTTCATCCAGTTTTTTGACTCGGACGACCTGATGCGTCCGGAAAAAATAGCAAAGTCGGTACAAGCGCTGCAAGCGCAACCGGATTTGGATTTTATTGCCAGCGACTTTGCGCGTTTCCGAGAAAGAAAAAACGGAACTACTGTTATCAAGAGTGACCTGCAATATTCTCGATTGGAACACACTCCCGAAAAACATGCGGATCAAAACTGTTTAGATACAGAGGCACCGCTTTTCCGCCGAACATCTCTGGCTGCGGTTGGCCAATGGGCAGAAGATTTATCGCTTGGAGAAGATTTTGAATATATGTTCCGTGTACTCAGCGTTTTGCGCGGGCATTGGTTGCCAGAAATATTATATGATGTCCGGGAAACGGCGTATTCTGTTTCCAGCCGAGAGTTACAAAAAGGAAGCAAAACCTGGGCGGATCAGTACATCCAGGCTTACGAACGCATTGAAAAAAACGCGCAACTGTTGGGAATTCCCCAAGAACCGATTTCACGCGCCTTGGGACGACGCTTACAAAAAAACGCTTTAACCCTTGCCAAGCGCAAACAGTGGGATTCCTACGATGCCATAACAACAGCGGCCTTACACCGAATTGGATCGGTGCAAGGTTGCCTTCTCGCATTCAAAAAGTGCTGGCTGCGACTGCGAGGGAAATTCCGTCCCTTTATTGACTACAAGAAAATAGCCATTCAAGTTTTGAAGCGTATCGGAAAAAACGTCCCAAAGAAGTACCGTCCTAAAATAGGCCTCCAGATTAAGTTGTTAGAAACCGGAATGCCGCAAATCAGCAAGCGGAAGATACGACATCAGATTCACAAACTAGGGAATTTTTCCGGGATTACAGATTGCAGGCGAGAAACCCCGTTGGTTGTTTCTCTCACCACCTTTCCGGCAAGAATGGATGACGCCTACTACGCCATTTTTTCCCTCATGCGCCAAAGCATAAAACCCGATGCAATCGTGCTATGGCTTACCGATGAAGAATGCCCGCGTCATGAGCAGGATGTATCGGCTCCCTTGCTCTCGCTTCGCGAACACGGACTTACCATCAAGTTTGCAAAAAACCTCAAACCGTACAATAAACTGGTTTACTCGCTGCGAGAATATCCTAACGCAGTGGTCGCGACTGCAGACGATGATATTTATTATTCCAAGGATTGGCTGGAAAAACTCTACGAGTCCTACTTGGAAACGCCAGTGAACATTCATTGCCACCGTGCGCATGGCGTGCGTTTTGATTCGACGGGAAAAATATTGCCTTATGCGCAGTGGCGGTTGCAAATGCCCTGGCAGGAAACCATCCCTTCGTTTTTAAATTTTATCACCGGCGTTGGCGGCGTATTATACCCCCCACACTGCTTGCATGAAGATGCGTTTAATGAAGAACTGTTCCTGCGATTGTCACCCACCAATGATGATATTTGGTTCTGGGTTATGGCTATTTTGAAAGGGACAAAAATTGAGGTGGTGAGAAACAACGAACCGCATACAGTAGGAATTAATCCAGCGCGAGACTTGGGCCGAAACCAAGAAACAGCACTCTTTAAAGTAAATCGACACAAGAACGACGAACAAGTACAAGCCGTTCTTGACCATTATGGTTTAACCCCAATACTCTGGGAAACCTTTCAAAAGGAAACACCCGTCCAATACCGGGCGTAATTGTTGCGAAAAACGGGAAACAGAAATAGTATGCCTGGAATATACCTCACTTATCAGCCCTCGAAAAGTTCAGTTAGTGCAGAACAAGTTCAGCGATTGATAAAAAATGCCTCCCCCGCGGGCTTGAAAGCGGTGGAGTACACTCCTGCTCCCTGGTTGCACATACAGCACCTCTATCGTCCCATCACTCATGCCCCAGGAGATGCAACGCCCTCTCCCGGTGGACGCGTGGAAGTTCTGCTACATGGAGAAGTGTACGACAGTCCGGGTTTAGCACGATACTTAGGATGGGATCATCCCGAAACCTTTTCTATCGAGGATGGGCCGCGCCTGATTGCAACAGGAATTGAGCGCGACGGAATGGATTTTGTCGAACGAATAAACGGTTCATTTTTGCTCGTGGTTTGGTTTCCCCTGGATAAAAAATTATTCCTCGTTTCTGACCGATGCGCGTTACGCCCACATTATTACACTTGGGAAAACGGTACATTCGCCATGGCTCCCCAAGTAGCGGCGCTTGCGCAGGCACAGAGAAAAACGCCAAATCCCAATCCAGCGGCCATTGTCGAACTTCTTGCTTTTGAGCACTTAGTCGGCGACAAAACCTTGTGCGAGGGAATAAACGTTTTCCCACCGGCATCCATTATGGAACCCGGGAAGAACACGCGGGAATATTGGGATTTTTGTTTTAATGAATCCTCCGCTTCCGTCCCCCGAGAAACACTACGCGCGGAACTACG
>DNPO01000383.1 GCA_003501375.1 Candidatus Sumerlaeota bacterium
GCGCATCGGGATCGTGCTCGGCCTGCGACAGCATATCGGCAGCGATCACATCCGGGCGAGCAGTCTTGTCGGCCAGAATGAGAATCTCACTGGGGCCGGCAATCATGTCGATGTCGATTTCACCGTAGAGCAGGCGCTTGGCCATTGCCACATACTTGTTACCGGGGCCGACGATCTTGTCCACGCGCGGCAGGGTCTTGGTGCCGAGCGCGAGCGCAGCAACCCCGTGCGCGCCTCCGACACCGATCACTTGATCGACGCCCGCGAGCCAGGCAGCACCCAGCGCGGCTTCGCGCGGATCGCCCGACGGCTTTTTATCGCGCGGGGGCGGCGTCAGCATGATGATCTCGTCCACGCCCGCGACCTTGGCGGGAACCACATCCATCAACACGGTGGAAGGGTAGGCGGCGGTGCCGCCGGGCACGTACACGCCCACGCGGTGCAACGGATGTACGCGCTGGTCAAAGCGACAGCCGAGCGCATCGGTATACGAAAAGCCCTTGAGCGTTTGATGCTTATGGTACGCCAGAATCCGCGCATGGGCGGTTTTCAGTGATTTTTGCAGCGCAGCAGGCAGGCTGTCCCACGCGGCCTTGAGCCGTTCCTTGGGAATAACAAAGTCAGCGGGACGCTTGTAATTCGCGTTGTCGAACTGATTGGCGTAGGCCATAACGGCCTTGTCACCATTGGCGCGGACGTTCGCAATAATCTCACGCACAACAGTTTCCGCCTGGTTATCGGCGGACGCGTTGCGTCGGAAAAATTGGGCGATGGCGTCTTGGTCTTGGGGGTATTGGAAAATTTTCATGGCGTGTGGCTCCTTCGCCGGGGAAGGGTAAGGCTTTCAATGTAGAAAAAGCGCGGAAGAGGCGCAAGAGGAAAAGCGAAGAAATCCATTTGACGCCGTGCGGCGACGTGGTAGGATGCGCCAAGGAATGGGGAAATGCGGAAATAAAAGGACATAAAGGACGGCAAGGACAAAAAGGACAACGAACCAAGGGACTTGTGAATTGTTTGAGTATATGTCCCTTTTGTCCTTGCCGTCCTTTATGTCCCTTCCCTTTTCCCCTCCCGACTTTACCCTTCTCCCGAAAGGTTTTCCTCATGCCCGAATTCAAAAATGTATCCATCATCAAAAAAGCCAACGTTTACTTCGATGGCAAAGTGACCAGCCGCACCGTGTTGTTCGCCGACGGCACGAAAAAAACGCTGGGCATCATGCTGCCCGGTGAGTACCAGTTCAATACTGGTGACAAAGAGATCATGGAAATCCTCGGTGGCACAATGGACGTTTTGCTTCCTGGCGCGGAAGTGTGGCGTTCCTTCCAGGAAGGCGATGCGTTTGAAGTGCCCGCCGACTCCAAGTTCAAACTCAAAGTGAAAACCGTGAGCGATTATTGCTGTTCGTATCTTAAGTAAAGCAAAAAACTATCCACAGATTTCACAGATTGCACAGATTTAACCGTACGATCCGGATTTTCAAATGATTGAGTCGTCTGCAGAACGCGATCCAGAAACCTTTGCTATAATCGGGGCTGCGATGGAAGTCCATCGCCGTCTTGGACATGGGTTCTTGGAAAGCGTGTACCAGGAAGCGTTGGCGATAGAACTGGCGTACAGGAACATTGCGTTTCAGCGGGAATTTCCCATTAGCATTCCGTACCGGGATCAGGTTTTGTCGTGTACCTACAAGGCGGATTTTTTCTGCTTTGGTTCTGTTATTGTAGAACTCAAGGCGTTGGCCAAGCTAAGCACCATAGAAAAAGGGCAACTTTTGAATTATCTCAAAGCCACTGGAACCCACCGGGGGCTGTTGATTAATTTTGGAGCACCCAGTTTGCAATTCGAACGGATGGTTTGGTAATTTTTTTAATCTGTGAAATCTGTGTAATCTGTGGATAAAAGGTTTTCTGATGTCCCCCTCCATACTCATCATCGACGACGAAACAAAAATGGGCAAAGCCCTCAAGCATGTGCTCGACCGCGAAGGTTATGCCGTTACTGCGGTGGATGATCCGCAACTGGGTTTGGCCGAATTGGAACAAAAGCCGTTCGACGTGTTGCTCTGCGATTTGAAAATGCCCGGCATGAGCGGCATCGACGTGCTCGACCGTGCCAAACAACTTCAGCCCAACATCAATGTGATTATGATGACCGCCTATGCCTCCGCCGAGACCGCCGTCGAGTCCATGAAGCGCGGCGCGTACGATTATCTTATCAAGCCGTTCGCGATGGACGAGTTGAAAATTCTCATCCGGCGTTGTTTGGACACGCACGCGCTGGAGAGCGAGAACGCGCAGCTTAAAGACCAGTTGCGCGAGAAGTTTCGGCCGGATAACTTTATTTGCGGCAGCAAACTGATGCAGTCCGTGTTGCAACGCGCGGAGAAAATTGCGGCGTCGCACGCTACGGTGTTGATCACGGGCGAAAGTGGTACGGGCAAGGAAGTGCTGGCGCGGATCATTCACGACACGAGCGCGCGCAAGAAGATGGGGTTTTGGGCGATTAACTGCGGTGCATTGCCAGAGTCGTTGTTGGAAAGCGAACTGTTCGGACACAAGCGCGGATCGTTTACCGGCGCGGTGGAAGATCGCGCGGGGCTGTTTGAATCGGCGGACAAGGGCAGCGTTTTTCTGGACGAAATCGGCGAGATCAGTCCCGCCATGCAGGTGAAATTGCTCCGCGTGTTGCAATCGGGCGAGTTCCAGCGCGTGGGCGATTCCGCGACGATCAAGGTCGATGTGCGCGTGATTGCCGCGACCAATCGCGATTTGGAAAAAATGGTGCGTGAGAATACGTTTCGCACCGATTTGTTTTATCGTCTGAACGTGGTGCCCCTGTTCATTCCGCCGTTGCGCGAACGCTGGGACGATATTCCCGCGTTGCTGGAGTTTTTCCTCAAGCGTTTTGGCGGGGGCAAGCCGTACAAGTTTAGCGCCGAAGCGCTGGAACTTTTCCAGGGCTATTTCTGGCCGGGCAACGTGCGCGAGTTGGAAAATGCGGTGGAACACGCGGTGGTGTTGTCCGAGGGGAATTTGCTCGGGGTGGACGCTCTGCCGGTAACGTTGCGGAGTTTTGGCGAGGTGGAAGGGGCAAAGACGGGCACCGCTTGGTGGATGGAGAAACTAACGCTGGAAGAAGCCGAGCGGCGTATGATTGAGTCGGCCATGAAGCGAGCGGAGAACAATATGACGCAGGCGGCACGGCAACTGGGCATCACGCGGCGCGCGCTGGGGTATCGCCTGCGAAAGTATGGCATGTATCACAAGGATATGGACTTGGAAGACGGCGGTGAGGAGGACGGAGGAGGGGAAGAGGAATTAGGAATTACAAATTAGGAATTACCCCCCAAAGCATAATTTCCCTTGAATTCGATGGGCAAACGTAGGAAAACAACAAGGGTTTTTATCACTCCGATCATTCCCAGACTCTTCGATTGCTCCCATACATGTCCACAGCCCCCACTCCTGATACTCCCTCTCCCGAACAACCCACCACCAAACCCACCGACCCACGCGCGTTTAAGTTTCCCGGGCGAAAACTGGGCAGCAGTTGGTACCATTGGGATGGCAACATAGAAACCCATGAGTTTGGTTTTAATGAAGGCCCCGGCCTGTATTTTCTCCTGTTGTTCATCGAACTCGTGCTCGTGACCCTGCTGTTGGGCGCGGATGCCTGGTTCTTGCTGCGCTATTCCTTCCATGATTTTCCGTTAGCTTATCTGGTGGTGGTTCCCGTGTTTTGCGGGCCACTGGTAACGTGGTGGATGGTGTTTTTTATTTGCCTGCTGGGCGTGCGAACCAAAAGTCGTCGTCTGGCGTTCATGTGGTTTTCGTTCTGGCTCACGTTGCAAGTGCGCTACCTTGCCTGGATCAGCATTCCCTTTGGGATCAGCCGGGATCGCGTGGCGTCGTCTTGTTTGTCCATCACCAACGCGATTGCAGCACAACAGTTGCGGCGATTGAAAAAAGTGAAACCACTGGTGTTACTGCCGCGTTGCCTGAGCGCTGAGACGGTGCGCGATATTAAAGCCGCTGCGGCGGAGTGGGATTGTCCCGTGGTGGTGGTGGCGACGAATCGTCTCGCACGGGAAAAGGTGCGCGAATTCCGACCGAACGCGATGCTGGCCGTGGCCTGCGAGCGTGATCTGGTGAGCGGACTGTACGACTTCGGGCACAAACTGCCGATTTTGGTGTTGGCAAATGATCGTCCATTTGGCCCGTGTTTGAAGTCGACTGTGAATGCGGAGCGTATTCGTCAGGCGTTAGTCGCGATTCATGCGGGGGTGGGGAAACCTGCGGCAAAACCCCGCTGATAAGCGAGCCGTTTCTTTTGTCCTTTTCGTCCTTGCAGTCCTTTATGTCCTTTGGTTAGGGCAAAGGACATAAAGGACTGCAAGGACAAAAAGGACAACCAATGTCAGCTTTTCTGAAAACCATTTTCCAAGACGCTTACGACGCATTGCTCCCGCCGATTTGTTCGGTATGCGGAGAGTCGGTGGAAGACCGTGCCGATACGCTTTGTGCAACATGCCGGGACGGTTTTGACCCGCTGGGAAAAATGGTTTGCTGGCAGTGTGGCGCAGCGGTGCATAAACCAACAAAACAACGTTGTTCTGAGTGTCCGAAAGCCCCGGTGTATTTTGATTCTGCGCGTGCGGCGTTTGCGTTTTGCGGATCCATGCGCAATGCCGTGCATGCGTTCAAGTACAACCACCGGTTTGAACTGGCGCAACCGTTGGCCCGCGCCATGTTCATGGCGCTCAACGGGGCATTGCTGCCCGGCCCGTTTGACGAGGGCAAAATTGATTTGTTGCTTCCCGTGCCCATGCACGTTTTACGTCGCATCACGCGGGGATATAATCATGCGGAAGTGCTGGCGCAGGAATTTTCCACTTTATCGCACATTCCCTGCGTACCGC
>DNPO01000297.1:0-4848 GCA_003501375.1 Candidatus Sumerlaeota bacterium
CGAAGGAAGCCACGAAGAATTATGTAACGCTGGAAATGAATTGCAGCTGCACATCCCCCATCCCTGCGGATTCCAGCGACACGTTTTCTTTCACCGCCACGCCCAAGCCCGGCGCGCCGAACCCGACCTATAGTTGGAGCGGCGGCTCGCCCCTGGCGTTCGACCCGTCCACTGGCTCCAGCATCTCGGTCACACTTCCTTCCAGCAACACCGTTGAAACAACCACAACCGTTTCCGTAACCTGCACCTGCACCTTTGACAAGTTCCCGTCCGGCGCAACGGAAGCGGATGGCTCGGCAATCTCCTCGCTGCGCATGCCGCGTGAGTCCGTCAGCGCCACATGCAGCGTGACCATTATCCCGCCCCGAGTCTACTGGTACGCCGACCCCGCGCCAGTCGTCTCCACCACGTTTAATTATGACGGCGGCGTCTATAAAACCAACGATGCGTATGGAACGGGTGATTTTTCCTCCTCCTCCTTTGCCTTTACACGCGAGGATTACGACAGCAAAAAAGTCCGATCCGTGAAGACCTTGGTTGCCGATGATGCCTGGTTGGAAACGCTGACGGATCAAACCACCACGGAAGCCAAGCAGACAATCGTTGATAACCTGACCACCACGCAGAATATCAAAAAAATCATTGCCAACATGGCGTATTCCAACGCACCAGTAAAACAAACCGATTCGGATCGTTTTGATTCGGACATCGCCTTGCAAGGGACGAAACATATCATTTCACTCGACCTGGTGAGCGACACGACGGCTCCGGTGGATCAAACGGTTACGACGAGCATTAAACTGATTGCAACGCCCAGCGAGGATGCGCCGCACGGCGTGTTCAACTGGACATCCAGCGACAGCGATATTATCAGCGTGATGGATACCACCGAGCCAAAACTTGTCGCCAGCGTGGGGGCAAAGGCCGGCACGGCAACCATCACCTGCACGTACACGTTCCACGTGTTCCCGGACGGCACCCAAACCCTGAGCGGTGCTCCCGCATCTCTGGTAACCGACGGCACAGACAAGTCATTGGCAGTCCAGGTCACCGCGAGTGTCGCGGTGACGAACATCACACCCGAACCCAAAGGAAAATTCAAGGTTCTGGGCTCGCATTATTACGGGCCAGCCAGCAACTGCGATAACCAGACGCAAAGCATCTTTCCCTTGAAGGCAGGTGCCAGCGCAGATGGACTGACCGCTTACGTTGGGAGTGGCCCCAGCACGGTTTACAGCATTGTGGAGGTGACAAATCTGGCAAAGGATGCCGGGACGGCTGAGGTGGAGGGAGGGGATCCCAACGCTCCGTGGAAAGAACTGACCCTAGGCGGTTTATATGTTCATGTTGCGATCATTAATATGATTCGCGCTGCGGCGACACCGTGGCAGGCATCCGCGCCAACGTGTGTAGAACCTGTTTTGAACCCAATCTCCGCGGACGACATTATATCGGGGATTTCGTTCGATCCCACCGGCGTTACGCAGTATTTTATGGGCAGCGGTTCTGCAACGGTTAAATCAGGCGGTCAACTGATTGGCACCATCGTCGCCGTGGGGGCAAACATTTCAGGGGACACAAATATCGATACTACGCCCGCGATGCCGAACACAACAGCGCAATTGTCGGGCGTTTTGGGGGGGACGGTAGCATGGACGGGAATGATCCGGTATGAGAGAGGCAGAGTGGCCGAGTTCTTTTACAACCAGCCCAGTCCGCCAGTGTCGGTGGTTGGGGAGTCGGAATCAACCATTGCGCCGGGTTCCGTTACTGGTCAGATCAAAGTGAATGGGACGCTTTTACCCGACACTTACAGGTTTAATGTCAGGAGTTCAAACGGTCGCTATTACTTGAGAAATGCCATTCGGGGAAGCGATGATAGCGGCGTATCCGGTGGCAGTTCCGACGCGAATACGCCGTGGCCCGTTTTTCAGGGTTCCAGCGCTATCAGGGGAGGGACGGTCGAACTAGTATACACATATACACCACCGGGAGGCTCCGCAGCAACAGGTAAGTGTGTATTTGATGTGCGAGGTACCAACCCCTCTCAAGCCCAGTACGAAGCGTACGTCGCATCTCTTCAAGGAGACTATTGGTTTTACAAAGGAATGATTTGGCATGAATCCAATGGCGGGCAGCAGTTTGAAAGAGGGGGAACCTTAGGGCCAAACTGGGCCAATCTGAATGTGCAGGGATGTCCTTTTTTTGGGTTTCCTAATGGCTGGGGACTGTGCCAGCGCGATGCTGCGGAACCCAAAGATGAGGCATCGCCTGAAGCCCTTTGGAACTGGAAAGTGAATTTGCAAGTTGGGAAATCTGTTTTGGATGGAAACCGATCAGACCTGACCAGTGGAATGTTTTCCGCAGCGAGAATTGCCGCTGCAAAAAACTCGAATATTATTTGGGTGGGGAAGATGCCCTTTTCTTTGGAAGGAGGCCCGAAGGATATATCATTTACCTTTAATTCGGAGGCCGATGTTTGTACCATCAATACAGCCTCTTTCTGCATGTTGGAGACCATTCAGGACTATAACGGATGGCCACCGTACCTGAAGTGGAATGAGGATAAAAATATATACGAAATAAATCCAGAGCATAGTCCGTATGTCTCGGACGTACTTGGATATGTTTCCAATGCAGATTATGCGAACTTCGTGGATATTCAAGTGGATGGAGTCGCTTTCAATGATGATGACCTGGCTTGGTTTGGCGTAGATTCCGTTTCGGCATTTGTCACGCAATACATAATGGGAAAACAACCGCAATAAGCGGATGACACAACAAACAAAGGGAAAATAAAATGTGCAGAAAACTCATACTCATATTAGCCGTTATGCTGAGCGCGGGTTATGCGTTGGCTCTGGGGCAAAACTATTTGGTACTCTATGAAAATGGTATTGCAACCATACATACGGAAGGGCAAAACGCTGAAAGAACGATTGGCCCACGCTACCTCGATTCACAAAAACCTGTGGTGGATGCGCTATTCATGGCGGACGGTGTTTCTTCGCCCACGCTGTATATAACGTTCAAGGGACATTCTTTTTTTAAAGTGTATCCATTCGATCAAAATTCAGAATATCTTCCACTCCCAACGCGTGAAGATAAAAAACGTAGCGAAGTTTTTGCCTATGATGTGCGGAATAACGGCCCGGTATTGCTGGAACCCGTCAACAAAGATATTTCGCCCGAAGCGCTTTCGCATCAGCCAATGTCAGATGGTTATATATTAACAACACGTGCAAACACGGGAGAGACAATCATCCCGGATACAAAGGATTTTGTTTTTAACTCAACCCAGATTAACCGAGACATGATAAAAGATGGAGAACCAACAACTGCGGCACTTGGAAAAATGTTTCCTTCTGTTGCGCCACAATTGGCGGAATATCCATCAGAAGCCAAATGGCGTCTCAGTGGGCAGACGACGCGATTTACGCTCTATCGAAGTTCTCCCGCTAAAGAAAAGCCTGTAATTGTAATAATTAATAGATTGAGCGGAAAAGTGGTTTCATTTAAACCTGACGAAGATGTTCACGGAAACGTGTTTGATAACTTTATAGTTTTCAACATATATCGCACATCTCCGGAATATGTACACGAGGAATTGGGGATTTACGATTTTTACTTTCCCGATGCGGATCGCTTAGTGTTTTGCAAGTTAAACCGGACGGATTTGTCTGTCATTGGCGCAAGCAAGGACAAGGTGTTCTTTGGGACGCATAAATACCCCCCATATCGCAGCCGGAATACGACAGATAATCCAAATCCAGGCCCCGTTCCTATTATCGAAAATTCAGTTTACGCCCTGCCTGTTTCCCCCACTGAAATAGGCAAACTTCAAAAACTCTGGTCTGCAAACACTGACAATGGCGGTGATAACCTAGTTCCTTTTCGCGTGTATACTGTGGACAAGAAAACAACCACCACGGCAATTTCTCCGACCTCTTCAACACTATCTTCTCCAGGCATAAAGTAAAACAAGGTCGGTTATTCTTTCTCGGTTAGTAATTTCGTTTAATGACTTATACCAAGTTGTAATCAATGGCTCACAAAAGATGGTGATGATTACACCCCATGAGAATCAGGCGTTTGCTTTTGTTCCTGTTTGTGAGCCATTGATTGCAACTTAGTATGAAAAAGAATAGCCTGTTCCGCTTCTTAAAAACAGCGCCGCCCCAGAGCGTGATTACGCTCTGGGGCGGTACTAGTTGGATTGTCGCGTTGGGGTGGAGAAAAACAAGCAAGAGAAACTGCTTTAGGAAGCACTACATGAGGAGTAGGTGAGGTGGGTAAAACGCTGGTGGGAAAACGCAAACTCCAGACTGCGGTTCCAAAACCGAGTCCGGCGTTATGTCGCATTTTATGGTTGATCTTGTTTTCTCTTTTCCCAACGGAACAACCCAACTTAGCCCAAGGCAGCAGCAATGGCTTCCTTGGGCTAAGTTTTTTTTGATCCGTTACGCCCTGCGAAGGGAGACGTGATCGCATAGGGTTTTGTGTCTAAACAGCACTTAACTGGCGGTGGTGCTGCTGGTGGTGGTACTGCTGCTGCTCAACGAATCGAGCGTGCTCTGAAGCGAATCAAAAATGTCTTTCAATTCCTTGCTGAGGGTGCTGCTGAGACTGTCGGTGCTGCTGGTGCTATCGGCACTGCTGCTGCTGGCATAGGCGTCTAACCCGCTATTTCCCGAGGACGGGGGCGGCGGGGGGGGCGGAGGCATCAAATCGCTCACATCGCCACTTTCGGCGGCGGCATCAAAGCGATCAGCCATGTCATTCAGCATGTCCGCCAAATCACTGCTGTCACTGGTGGACGTTGTGTCGGTGGTGCTGGTGGACGTTGCG
>DNPO01000297.1:5154-5775 GCA_003501375.1 Candidatus Sumerlaeota bacterium
GGTGGACGTTGCGTCGGTGGTGCTGTCGGTAGACAGGCCATCAGCCAAACTGCGAATCTGGTCGGCCACGGTACTCAGGAGCGACTTAAAGGTGTCTGGATCGGTGGTGGCCAGGCTTTGCAGTTGGGAAAGAAAACTGGACATGTCGGAGATTTCGACGTTTCCCGAAGCGCTGGTGCTATCGGTGCTGCTGGTGCTGTCCGTGCTAATGGTGCTACTGGTGGAACTGGTTTTGGATACGCCAGCCAGTTCTTGGAGTTGTTTGAGCAAACTGCTGGAACTTACGCCCGAGATGCTGGAACTCATGATGGTGGTCTCCTTTGGTGGGGGTGTGATTTCGGCGTTCTTATTGAACGCGTTATTGCCATGAACGTGTAGCCTGCTCCATGGCCTTGTGTGCGAAGAGGTTCCCCCACGGGAGGACGCGCGCTCCCGTGATCGCGCGTCTGGCGGACTTCTCTTTGCGGTGATAAAGCAAATCCATTTGCTGGCATGCCAGCAGTTAAACTGCTGTTGGTGCGACTACCACTACCATTCCTGCCCTTCGCTATCGCCCGTTAGTTCCTTCAGGCGTTTCTGGATGATGAGGTCACGGTTGGTCTGGCGCTTCGCCAGGATTTC
>DNPO01000348.1 GCA_003501375.1 Candidatus Sumerlaeota bacterium
ATGAATCGCGCTTGGCGCGAGGCAAAACGCGATAAAAACTCACTGGTTTTGAGCGTGTTGGTAATGTTGCAACGCCCTCCACCGGTTGCGAGCAACTTGGTTCCGGTGCGCGGTTGCTTTTCCAGCAGGGTGACGGCTGCGCCCGCGCGCGATGCTGCAATGGCGGCCATCCAGCCCGAGGGCCCAGCGCCGATAATAATTACAGAGGTAGATGCCATAAATTCTTTTCCAGACCTTTTTATCGCCGTGCTTTGATGGCGGATTCGGCTTGCAGGAGCGCGTCCGCGTAGCGCGTTTTTGTTTTGTCGGCAGATACCGCGCGTTGCAAATAGGGCTGCGCTTTCACCGCTTCGCCGCGTTCGAGCAATAACTTACCATAGATGTAGAGCACTTCAGGTGCGGGCTTGAGTTCGTCCAACCGTAGCGCCGTTTCCAAATGCGGTGCCGCCTCGGCAGGCCGCCCGGCATGATATAAGGCCATGCCTAAATTACCCTGTAAGTACTGGTCGTCCGGTTGCTGCTTGACCGCATTTTCCAGCATCGACAGCACGGGCTTTGGATCGGGCGGGTCAGCGTACAGAAACGAGGCAGCATAATTACTAACCAGACCATCATAATTCGGGTCGATGGACAGTGCTTTTTCATAAGCAACGCGAGCCTCGTCCATGCGCTGAAGAAAGAGCAGTATGTCACCCTTGCGTTTCCAATGCACGGCTTTTCCTGGTGCAACAGCCACCGCCTCCTCCGCCACCGGCAATGCTTCACGCATTTTCCCGTCGCAGATGAGTGCAAAGGCATACGTCGCTGCGACTTCTGGAGCCTTGGGATAGTGCTCATACGTTTCACGGAAAAGCGTCTCTGCATTGTGATAAAGTCGCACATGCAGGTGCGCCACCAGCGCCAGCGGAATGATCAGCGCCAGTGTCAATGCCCCATAGGCGAGAAAACGCGGGTGGGGCGCTTTGCGAAAAACACGCGGAGCCAGGATTTCCACCGCGTGTGCAAATAGCAGGAAGGGGCCGATGCACGCCACGTATTGATAATGGTCCTGCACAAAGGAGCGCTTCATGAGGCTCCAGTAGAGAAAGCCCAGGATGGGCATAAGCGTGATAACATAAAAAGCAGTTGCGAGAAACGGCCCTTGCCCAATGCGACGGCGGAATGCCCACAGAACTGCCAGCACGGTCAGCACCCCCAAGGGATATAAATAGTCCAGCGCATTATGTGCGTCGAGATTCCACGGTGGATAAGTGGGTAAATGCTCGGCAGGCCACAGGAGTTTGCCTGCATAGAATGTGAGATTCTTTCCCGCAAGGATAATTTTTTGCGGGATCGAAAAAGCCAGTTCTGGGGGGATTGGTGGTGCATCGAGCGCTTGGGCTTTGAGGATAAAAACAAGCGCGAATGCAAAGAGAAGCAAGGGCAACAGGGGAATGAGCAAGCGACGCCATTCGATTTTCCCCGCACGCCACCAACTGTACAGAAACGCTGCCGCAGGCCAGGTGATGGACATGCTTTTGCTCAGGAGCGATGCGGTAAAAAAGAGCAGGACGAGAAGGTAACGCATGGGTGAACGTTTTTCTTCAAACCGCATCCATGCCAGAAAAGCCAGAAAGTAGAAGAACGTGTTGAGCAGGTCTTTGCGTTCCACAATCCACGCAACAGAACTGATTTGCGCGGGGTGGATGGCGAACAGGATGGTTACCAGGAATGCGCCGGGCACGGCGATTCGGCGTAGAAGATAAAACAAAAGACAGGCGTTAAAAATATGGAGCAGGATATTTACCGCGTGATACCCCATGGGATGTACGCCCCACAATTGATACTCGATCCAGTGGGTGGTGTAGTCGATGGGCCAGTAGTCGCCACAAATCGCTTCGCTGGGTGCCAGCCAAATTTTGGACAGCCCTTCGGTTGTACGCATGAAGGCGTGGCGGACAATGATTTCGTCATCCCAGTTGAATTGTGCGCAGAGTGCGGGGGAATACACCAGCAGGATGATGGCCGCGAGCAACAGGGAAAAGCGCAAAAAAGAGCGCCATGACAAGGGCCGCGGAACCTGATCGGAGTGAGGGGACGGGGGGGAGGTTTGCTTGCTCATAAATACGTTACTTTTCTGTTTTTTTAAGGGCGGATTCGGCTTGATCAATGGCTGCTTGATATTCTGGAAGCGGACGGGGCGAACGTTCGCGAGCCAGGCGCAGGAAGGCCAATGCGGCTTGTGGCTCCCCCTCTTCCAGTCGCAACCGTCCATAATAGTACAACACATCCGGTGCCGCTGCATTGGGATAACGCCGAATGACTTGTTCAAAATGTTGCCGGGCTTGTGATTGATTTCCCGTCAAACTTAAGGCAATAGCCAAACTTCCTTCAATTCGGAAATTTGATGGCTCTGCAGCCAGTGCGCGTTCCAGCAAGGGAATGACAGGCGCTAAATTTGATCCAGGGATATGGATCAGTGAAACGACGTAACCATTCAGGAATTCAGTATCCACCTGTTTGGCATCAAGAGAAAGAGCTTGTTTGTAAACGGATGCGGCCTCTTCGTTGCGGCCCAATTGGAGTAAAATGGAACCCTTTGTTTGCCAGGCAAGCGGTTCGTTGGGCCGTAGCGCGATGGTTTTGTTCTACATCTCCAACGCCTCCTGGAGTTTCCCATTTTTTAACAGCCCCTCGCCGTAGTTCAACGTTACGTCCGACATGGTTGGATAGATGCGGTAGTTTTCTGCAAAGAGGGTTTCTTCGTCGTTATAAAGACACGCATGTTTGTGAGCAATGAACGCCAGAGGCAACAGCAATAGAAACATCAAGGTTTGGCAGATAACCCAGCGCGGCTGTGGAACAAAACGCAACATGCACGTATCGAAAGCATAGGAAAAGAGCAGGAATGGCCCGATGCAGGCAAGGTACTGGTAATGATCCTGGGTGTAGGTGATGGTCATGAGCGACCAAGGGACAAATCCAAGAATGGTGGATAGCCCAATCAGATAAAACATCAACGCAGCAAAGGGACCGCGCCCAATGCGTTTCCGCAACATCCACAGAACGACAAGCGTGATAAAAATAGCAGTGGGGGCCAAATAAAGCGCAAGGTGGGTTGGATTAATTTGCCAGCGTGGATAGAAGGGAACGTGTTTCAGCGGCCACAGCAATTTCCCGATATAGAAAACAATGTTGTTTCCTGCAAGCAGGATTTTTTGCAACAGCGAAAGATTTAAAACTTCCTGATAGTCAGGCGTAATTTTTGAGGCTTGGGTCATATTGACAATGAAGGAGAGGGGAAGGGCGAAGAGCAAGAAAGGAATCAGGCGGCATGCGTTGCGAAACTGCGGTTGTTCCGTTCGCCACCAACTGAAGAGAAGCGCGATCAGCGGCCATGTAAT
>DNPO01000229.1:0-1577 GCA_003501375.1 Candidatus Sumerlaeota bacterium
GGGGAATATCCATCGCCCCCGATACGATACGTCGCTCCCCAGAAAATTTGTTTCCTGTCCCCCATGCCACAAAACCGTAGCGGAAGCAAGATGCCCCCCGTTTCACCCAGACTTTCTATTTTCTTGACAACCCCCGGTCAAAAAAGGTCTCATAAAGACACGGAAAGGTCCCTTGCATGCCAACTGAAGAAAAAAACTCCCCCCTCTCCACCATTAAACGTCCCTCTGTGCTCATCCATGCCGAGCAATGCAAAGGCTGCGGACGTTGCGTCGCCGTCTGCCCCAAGGGCGTGCTGGCGCTGGGTACACAACATAATCGCTACGGCTACCGCTATGCCAAGCCACAGAATCCAGACAACTGCATTGGATGCGGCACCTGCTTCTATGCCTGCCCGGAACCTGGTGCGGTAACCGTCTATCGTAAAGAAAAAAAGGAAGATAAATAGATGCGCCTGAAACTGCTCAAAGGCAATGACGCCGTCATTCGCGGCGCGCTATTGGCCGGATGCGAAGCGTTCTATGGCTACCCTATCACGCCCGCAAGCGAAATCGCCCACGAAGCGGCCCGTCTTTTCCCCGCCGCCTCGCGGACCTTTCTCCAAGCCGAAAGCGAAGTTGCTGCCATCAATATGGTCTACGGTGCGTCCTCAGCGGGTATTCGCTGTATGACCGCATCCTCCGGCCCCGGCATGAGTCTGAAGATGGAAGGCATTTCCTACCTGGCCGCATCGGAACTGCCCTCCGTCATCGTCAACGTTTGCCGCGTCGGACCGGGCTTGGGCAACATATTTCCCTCGCAGGGTGACTATAACCAAATGGTTAAAGGCGGCGGACACGGCTCCTACCGCTGCATTGTGCTGGCCCCCAACTCCGTGCAGGAAATGTGTGACTTTACCATGCAGGCGTTTGAACTCGCCGACAAATACCGCATTCCCGTAATTGTGCTCAGTGACGCCTACGTCGGCCAGATGATGGAACCACTCCGCATTCCCGAGCCGCTTGGCCCACCACCCGCAAAACCGTGGGCGCTCACGCCGAAAGCAGAAACAAATAATAACGTTATCACCTCGATCTTCCTGAACCCCGAAGAGATGGAAGCGCACGTGATGCAGTTGTTTGAGAAGCACTCAGAAATTGAAAAACACGAAGCGCGTTGCGACATGCGCGAAACGGATGATGCTGAATTGGTGCTGGTTGGATTTGGCATCGTCAGCCGTGTGCTGGAATCGGCCCTTGCGCTGGCGCGCGCTGAAGGGCTGAAGGTTGGTTACTTCCGTCCACAGACCCTCTGGCCCTTCCCGGAAGCGCACCTGCTCGATCTGGCCAAGCGTGTCAAAAATTTCCTGGTGGTCGAGATCAATAACGGCCAGATGGTGCATGACATTCGCCTGATTGTGGAAGGGCGCTGCCCGACCCATTTTATGAATCGCGTTGGAGGTTTTGTGCCCACACCGGAAGAGGTGCTGGCGAAAGTAAAAGAGATTATCCGATAAAAACGTATAGTCCCGTTTTCAAGCAAGAGGCTCCCCTTCTTTGGAGTGCGGCAGCATGATGCCGCTTTGCTGTTGCGCGACATG
>DNPO01000229.1:1818-3623 GCA_003501375.1 Candidatus Sumerlaeota bacterium
GCTGTTGCGCGACATGTCGCGCTGGGTTTTTTGCCTCTCTGCCATTTTTTGTTCAGGAAAACAACCGTCAATATCAACCAAACAGCGCACGACATGTCGTGCCACCGCACTCCAAAGCGTTCGTTTCGCAACTTTGAAACCGTTCTGTAAAAACGCCTGAAGCGTTTCTCAAATAAAACCCCCGTTTGGAACAGGCACTTTGTTCCAAACGGGGGTTTTATTTTGAATAATTCGCCTGGTCTACGTGTCCGACTTCAACACCGCAAGGAAGGCTTCCTGTGGGATCGTCACGTTACCGATCTGCTTCATGCGCTTTTTACCGGCCTTTTGTTTCTCTAGCAACTTGCGCTTACGCGTGATGTCGCCACCGTAGCATTTGGCGGTAACGTCCTTACGGAACGCGTTGACGGTTTCACGCGCAATAATCTTGCCGCCGATAGCCGCCTGAATCGGAATCTTGAACTGGTGCTTGGGAATACTGCCCGCCAGCCGTTCGCACATCTGCCGTCCGCGATGCTCCGCCTCTTCCTCATGCACCAGGATGCTGAGCGCATCCATCGGTTCGGAGTTGACCAGAATATCCAACCGGATAATCGGCTCGCGCTGATAACCGTGCAAGTCGTAGTTAAACGACGCATAGCCCTGGCTGACAGACTTCAAGCGGTCGTGAAAGTCGATGATAATTTCCGCCAGCGGCATTTGATAAGAGAGCATAGCCGTGGCCGGACGCGGATACGCCAGATTGGTTTGCACGCCACGTTTGCTCTGGCAAAGTTGAATGATATTACCGAGGAAGGTGGAGGGACTGAGGATGTTCACAATCACCATCGGCTCTTCAATGTAGTCAATCGACGTCACGGGCGGCAGGTGGGAGGGGTTATCCACCTCGATCATGGTTTTGTCGGTCAGGTACACACGGTACACCACGCTGGGGGCCGTCGTAATAATGTTGGCATTAAACTCGCGCTCGAGCCGCTGCTGGATAACTTCCATGTGCAGCAGACCGAGGAAGCCGCAACGGAAACCGAAACCGAGCGCTTCGCAGGATTCCGCCTCGCAGAAGAACGACGCGTCGTTGAGTTTGAGTTTTTCCACCGAGTCGCGCAACGTATCGAACTCGTCGGCATCAATCGGATAAAACCCTGCGAACACAACGGGTTTTACTTCAGTATAGCCGTGCATCGGCTCGTCAGCGGGCGCGCGCAAGTGCGTCACGGTATCACCCACGCGAACCGAACGAATGTCCTTGATACCCGCAACGATGTAACCGACCTCACCGGGATTGAGCGATTTTTTCTGCACCATTTCAGGGGAAAAAACGCCTACTTCGAGAACTTCGTAGCGGGAGTTGCTGCGCATCAGCAAAATTTCTTCACCCGGTTTGATGGTGCCACTGTATACCGCGCAGAAAAGCACTACGCCACGGTACGTGTCAAAGGAGGAATCGAAAATGAGCGCGCGGAGTTTGTCTGTGGTGGGTTCCGGTGGTGGTGGAATGCGGTGTACCACAGCCTCAAGGATTTCGGCCACCCCAAGACCGCTCTTAGCCGAACACAACAACGCGTCGGAAGCGTCAATGCCGATAACCTCTTCAATCTGCTTGCGGGCATCTTCGGGCTGAGCAGCGGGAAGGTCTATTTTATTAATAACCGGGATAATATCGAGATTGCCATCGAGCGCCATGTAAACATTGGCAAGCGTCTGCGCTTCCACACCCTGCGATGCGTCCACCACCAGCAGTGCACCCTGGCAGGCCGCAAGACTACGCGACACTTCATAAGTAAAATCGACGTGGCCGGGCGTGT
>DNPO01000229.1:3875-4038 GCA_003501375.1 Candidatus Sumerlaeota bacterium
TGGCCGGGCGTGTCGATCAGATTGAATTCGTACTCTTCGCCGTCCGCAGCAATGAAGGGCAAACGTACAGCCTGCGCCTTGATGGTGATACCGCGTTCGCGTTCAATGTCCATCTTGTCGAGATATTGCGCGCGCATATCGCGCTTGTCGACCACGCCGGTAA
>DNPO01000364.1:0-6117 GCA_003501375.1 Candidatus Sumerlaeota bacterium
GCAGCTCACTTTCCAGATAGCAAGCCTGAAGATAACCCAATGGGGAAACGCCGTAGGGAATGCGCTGAGAGGATTCGTCCAACTCGGCGCTTGGAACGTTACAAAGTCGCTTGTAAACACACCCTAATTCGCGCACGCACGCAGGGAGAGAATAATACATTTCGGCGTGTGTACGCGCTTTGGATGCCAGTTGACCGCGAAGTTTCGCATCATCAAACAGTTGGCCTAATTTTTTTGCATAGTCCGCCGCATCCAGGGCAAACAGTCCGGCAGGCCCCATAGTTTCAGGTTGGGCGTTTGCACCAATGTCGCTGTAATGCGAAAGACAAGGCTTGCCGTGGATCATCGCCTCTGCGAAAACCGTCCCAAACGTCTCCCCATCCCGCCGCCCATGTGCGAAAATATCCAGGGTATTGAGGAATTCAGAAATTTTGGAGGCATCCCCGGCGTGGTCAACAAAATGCACATTGCGCAGGTTCAATTGCTGCACTTGTTCGCGATATTTTTGCGCTCCGCCCATGATCACAAAATGGCGATCGGCAGTAAAGTTCTGCGCAAATGCTTCCAGAGGAATCGGACTGAAAATCTCTTCGGTGTTGCGTTGGTGAAACCCGGCAACCAATGCGTTGGCGGGAATACCCAAGGCTGCACGCAAGTTTTCTGAAGAGGCTGGTGGCAAAACAGGAATGGGGATAATGGAACTGCGCTTGAGCGCTCCGCCCGCTCGGTACCATTGCGCGCGCTGCCACTGGGACAGATGGATAGACCATGCAATGTTGGGACTCGAGTCCACACCTGCCGATAGCGTGATGTACTCCACCACAGGAATCTTCATGAGATGATAGGGATATTCCGCAGGCCCGGCCTTGGCCGTTTGTACCAGATCGTATTGGCTGGCGTCAAATAATTCCCAAAAATTTGTGTCTACCCAATCGTGCGTGGGTTTGGTAACGTCCTTTTTACCCACTTTGAACTTGATCAGATGTACTCCGGCATCTTGCATATATTGCAGGCGAGACGGGTCTGTGTCAGCATGCTTGTAATCCGAACCGATATAGGGAGCAGCGTCACAATAAAAATAATCCACTTCAAACAAATCGCGCGGGAGATTGGCAGCCATCAGTTGCAGCCAACGCTCGGTTCCACCTGCGGAAAGTCCACCAAATTTGACGAAAGCAATACGGATTTTTTGGGCCATAGTTTTTACCTAGCGACGAATCCAGTCTTTGAGTTGTTGTTTAAGGCGTACCGGTATCCATTGTTTTAATAAAACAAACGGTGTCATATTCTGTGGTGTTGGTATAGGTACCGACGGGACAAGTGAATGCGGTTCACGTCCCATGCGACAAATAAATTCATTGCGTAACTGGGGCACATGCCAAATTTGCAACGGCTCAAAAAAGTCGATCCCATGCAAATCAAACCATTGAAGCATTTCTTGCAAATGCCAGCCGGGTTCTAAATTTTCAAAATCTGAAGGAACTGAGAATCCCTCAAACCAAGAAGATGGTGTTTCTCTCAAAATTGCCTCGGGAGAGTCGAGAGAGACAGAGTATTTGGCATTGATTGCGAGGCCTTGTTCTGGAGCAAGTAAAAATTCCGTACATCGATACCATGCTTGTTTTATTTGGGTTCGATTCCAACAAACCCATTGCAAATGCAAGAGAGGAATGCCTTCCACCCGAATGCAAGTGCCTGCGGACGATTGGGGAACACGAGCAGTGTGGTCGTTTATCACAAATGCGCGTTCATAATCCATCTGTCGATCATCTACAAACGCAATAGATTTCCAGGAATTGGCCCAGACACCGTCATCTCGATAGCGTTCGAGTGATTTCCATAATTGGATCCACTGGAATTCCAAACATACCCCCGGGGTAAGACAAGAAGCATGCGTCTGTAAATAGTTGTTTAACAAAACTGGAGGAATAATCTCATCCGCATCAATAGCAAAAATTAGATTATTCCCCTCATAATTTCGCGCAGCATCCAACAAAGTCCAACGAACGCGGTTGGAATGTCCTTTGTCTTTGTTTTCAATCAAAACCACTTTGGAATACTGCTTACAAATATCACGCGTACCATCCGTCGAATCCTGGTCGGCGACCAGAATTACATCAAAAACCTGTGTCAAGGCCTCTAATGCACAAGGCAATGTTAGCGCTTCATTTTTGGTGGGAATCGTAACAATTTTTTTCATAAATCCACCTGTAAATTCTTAATTGCCAGTCCAACAGATGATTAATAAAACACGCAAAAAAGAAACAAGCGCGATTATTTTCATTTTCCCAGGAGTTTCCTTTTAATGCGTCGGGGAAGCCTACGCGCCTTCTCAAGCGATTGATACAATGGAGTCAGGGCGCGATGCTTTTGTTCGCGTTGAGCCACATACTGCGCAATCCCGACTTCAAACCACTCCCGCGTCCGTGATTCCAACAAAACGCCGTATTCGGGAACAAAGTTCTTGATCGGAACCCACTCGCCAAATTGTAACAAATGCGGCACGTTGTAAACAACAGTTTTTGGAATAAAGTCGTAATCCAACTTATCAAAGATGCCGTATCGCAATTCGATGACGGTACGCTCAATGGGCTGTAATGCACCCGACGTGCTCAACCCACTGGCCATGTTGGTAAAAGACCCTAACAAGCCTTCTGCACGTACTTGGATTATGTCGTTAAGCGTTATACGAACGGCAAGATCAAAGTCGGCTCCGGATGCCAGTTGTTCATCAAAGTACCCGGTTTTCTCGGCGATTTCGGGACGCCACATGAAAAAGGGACCAAGAATAAAACTCCGGCTGAATTCCTCTCTTTCAAAAAGAAGCGTTTCAATGCGCTGCTGGAGCGGCCCCCCTACCGAACTCGCTATTCCAAAATCACCGTAAACCAACTCGGCCTGCGGGTTTTTCTGGAAAGTTTGCACTTGAAGTTCGAGCGAATTGGGCGTCCGGTAGTCATCAATATTCCAAATACAAACATAAGGAGTTGTCGCCAGTTTCCAGGCGCGATTCCATGAGGCGCTCAAGGATTCCACTGGGCGCACAATTTCCACCAGAACGCGACCGGGATGCTGTTTTTGAAACTCCTCTACCAGTTGGGTTTCGGAAACGGTGGGTTCGTTCATAACGAGGATGGTTACGACATCGTGAAAAATGGTCTGCTCAGCCAGGTTTTTAAGAAACAAGCTCAAGTATTTTTCACCGCAAAAGCAGGAGGTAAGGACAGTAATCGTAGCCATTCAAAGTTTTCCTGTGCATGGTGGGGTGCATTTACCAAACAAATTTATGCAGGGTTCGAACAGTTTGCGACCTTCTTTAACCATCCGCTGGATACCTTCATCCAGACTTACCTGCGGGAGCCAACCGGGGATTTTTCCACGCATCCGAGTGATAGGGGTAACGCCGTATTGCGTTCCGGGAATGACCTTTGCACCGGTATGCTTGGCGATCATATTTGCCACATCCAGCACGCGAATCCATTCAAAACTGGCAACATCATACACACTTTCCAATCTTTCGGAAAGCGCTTTGTGGAAGGCGGCGCACACGTCGTCGATATAAATGAACTGGCGCTTTTCATCACCGGTGGTCAGCATGCGAATCTCACCCGTTTCCAACGCCTGAAAAACAAAATCAGAAATAACGTGGCTACGTTCCGACGAACGTTCCAGCGGGCCGTACACGTTCCACAGACGCACGCGCACGCTGTTAAGCAACTTCGCCCAGACTTCGCCCAAGCGCTTGGTAACACCGTAAACGGAATCGCATTCCTCAGCCAGTTGGCTCGAAATGAAAAGAAACGGAATGCCCTTCGCCTGGATTTGCGGAATGACATTCAGCATCAATTTGAGATTCCAGTCCAACTGTTGCAACTGGGTATCTTCACGATACAGGTATTTCGCACCACCCACGTCCCAAGCCAGGAAGTACACACGGTCAATGTTATCCAAGTTGAGGATTGCATGGCGGCAATCACTGTCAGGGTTGCTTTTGATGTCGAGAGATACGACTTTCTCGCCCCGTTTTTCCTCCAAAAACTTACAGAGAGGTTTTCCGACAAAACCTTCTGCACCCAACACGAGATTGGTAACCACTCTTATCCTCCACGATAATGAGATTGTGATAGACTTATAAAAATCGGTGCAACTACCAACTTGTTCTGTACCTTATTCTGCTATTCTTGTTCAACCGCTGATTTTGGGCAAAGCCTTCCATTCCTGCCGCATAACAAAGTCGCCGTTGACATTACCCGTTACATCAGCGCCGGTATTAAAGGGGTCGCACAAGGTAATGCAGAAAGTGGAGGACGGGACAGTAATCGTAGCCATTCAACGTTTTCCAATGCGTGATGTATCTTTACTAAGCCATTTTTTGCAGGGTTCGAATATTTTATAATTGAGAACTTCAAGAGGGTAAATAAGACAAAATTTCCAGGAACTTTTTACCGCAATGCCCGATTTCTTTTTCAAAAATCCGAGCGCAAAATGTCGCAATCGACACAAGCGGATGAACGGAATCGTTTCCAAGTGTAAAAACTGGTTGCGATTCCGAATGACTTGCAGATAAGGGGGATGCAGGTCTCTTTGTTGCAAAACGATTTCCTGCGAAACAGGTGCGGTTCCTTGCGCGGGAACCAGAAAGGGATAGGGCGCTACGGTTTCCACATGGCATAACCAATATTGCGGTTGGAATTTGCTGAGTGCCCAGAGAATGCTGTAGATGGACTGATCATGCCGATGTGAATGTCGCGGGCCTGTGATGATTTCCGAATCCGCCGCCCAGCGTTTGGCCTGCATAGCTATTTCCGCGCTGGGGTGGTTCGCCAGAAATCCAGAAATGCCCGCATTGCACATGAAACGGTTTTCCAGATCGGCTTTGGATGCCCCCATTTTTGCATAGGTGGCGGATTGCGTCAGCGATAAAATATAGCAAGATTCTTTGTCAAACGGCGTGATGTTGTAGAAATATCCGTCTTTTTCAATCGTTGCAAACAAATCATCAATCGGGCGGAGCGTTTCGATCCCGGCATCCAGCCAACAAATTGCCCCCCCCTCTTTTAACGCGCTGGCAATAGATGCCGTTTTCCAAGCGAAATTTCCCACATCCAGATAGTGCGGGCAAAAGGGCTCTACTTCCCGTAGGCTAACGCAGGGAATGCCTTTCAATATCCAGCGCTCCAAGAAAGAAAGTCCCAGGTTGTAAACAAAAATTCTATCAAACGTTGTTTTGTTTTTAAAAAGGGACCCGATCAATGTCATCAGGCTGCCAAAATAACAACTATTGGCTCCGGTAACGATGATACGCTGATGCTGAGATGGCGAAGTTTGTGCCGATTTATCTGTCAAACATTCCGACATGGTTGTTATCTTTCACCATCCTAATTTATACGGTACGCCATGAGATTTTAGGAGCCAGCAAGCAATTCCTCTTTTTTGTCCAGTAGGGCGAGCCATACGTTTTCCCCACGATCTCAAAGGACAATGCTATATCGCTTGTTTCTTTGGAGTAAGCCATACTGATGCAATGCAAGGTATTCACTAAGATGACTTTGTATCGTCCTTCATTCAGGATGCTGATCTCCAACGGCACCCGAAGAACAACTTTACCCAGTTGTAACTGAGGCCATTCTTCTGGCGCATTGTCAGTATGGTAAGAATACAAAATCTCGTTATCCTGATCGTCGGTCAGGATGAAGCCAACGCACTGTCGCTCATCTTTTTTCAGCACTTCCATCTCAATTTGTAAAAATGCGGTTTGGTTGGGATTCGGATGGTAGGGAAGCGGTTGCCCCGTCGTATCTACCAACGCCATTCGCGTAAAGCGTAGGTAAGGTTCCGCTTTACGCCCGGTGGAAGATTCAGTAGGTTGCCATTCCAAACTTTGGGCCTCAGCGCAACTCGAACCGAGATACAATGGGATCATTTCGCTGGGAGTGCCGATATTGGCTAAGTGCCCATTTTGAAATAATATGCAGGACGAGCAGAGATTGCGGATGCTGCTCATTTGGTGCGAAACAATCAGCACAGTACGCCCCGCTTTAGCCACGTCGCTCATTTTGCCCAAGCACTTCTTCTGAAATGCAGCATCCCCCACCGCCAGCACTTCATCCACAATCA
>DNPO01000364.1:6431-6777 GCA_003501375.1 Candidatus Sumerlaeota bacterium
CATACATGCCGCTGCTGTAGCGCTTAACTGGGGTGTCGAGAAATTGCTCAATTTCAGAAAAGTCCACGATTTCATCAAATTTGCGATCTATTTCGGCCTTTTTCATGCCGAGAATCGCGCCGTTCAGGTAGATGTTTTCTCGTCCGGTCAATTCGGCGTGGAATCCGGTGCCAACTTCCAAAAGTGAAGCGAGACGACCATACATTTCTGCCCGTCCCGCAGAGGGGGCAACCACTCGGCTGAGCATCTTGAGCAAGGTGGATTTTCCCGCACCGTTGCGCCCGATGATCCCCACTGTTTCACCCTGTCTCACTTCAAAACTAACATCGCGCAAGGCCCAAAAATC
>DNPO01000118.1 GCA_003501375.1 Candidatus Sumerlaeota bacterium
TCATGCGACAGCAGAGTGAAAAAGTTTTGTACTGCAAGGTCCGCCAGGCACGGGCAAAAGCCAGACGATTACCAATCTGATTGCGCACTGTCTGGCAACTGGAAAAACCGTTCTGTTTGTTTCCGAAAAAATGGCTGCGTTAAATGTCGTCCATTCGCGGTTAAAGAAAATTGGGCTGACGCCCTTTTGCCTGGAACTGCATTCCAACAAAAGCCATAAACTGGAAGTCATTCAGCAGTTGGGACAATCGTTGGAACAACTGAATCGACACTCACCGGAAGCGTGGCTGGAAGAAGCCAATCGTCTCTCTGCTGTGCGGAAGGAACTCAACAGTTATGTGCAGGCACTTCACAAAAAACGAGCCAGTGGTGAGAGTGTTTTTCAGGGCACTTCCAGATTGATTGGTTTGCGGAATATGCCATCTGTAGAACTGGGGTGGTCTGATGCGCTGGATATAGATCGCGAAACGCTGGAACGCAAGCGTGAAACATTAAAACGCCTCCGCGTTGCCGCTGAAGCATGCGAACATCCAGCCCGAAATGTTTGGAAAACAACGGATTATCAGGAGTGGAGTCCCGCTTTGGAACGGGAAGTTCTTGCCTTGTTGACGCAAGTGAAGAATTGCGGGGAAAGCCTGTCCCAAGCGTTGCGGATAGCCTCCCCTTTCCTGGGATTCGATGCTTTTGACGGAACGTTTGAAAAACATGAAATAACTGCGCAAGTTGTCTCCGTGTTGCTTAAAGCATTGCCCGATTTACCGCCGTCGTTTTTAACCGCTTCTGATTGGAACGCCTTGGAAACATCCATGCAAGAAGTGGTAAGACTGGGGAAACAACGCGACGCCTTGCAAAGCACACTCTCCTTGCATTTTACAGAACGAATCCTGGATTTGGAATTGAACGACATCCAGAAAAAAGCATCCACGGCTTTCTCCAGTTGGTTATCCCAGAACACGCTGAATCATCTGCAAAAAAATCGGAACGATCAAGCAGAATGGACAGACTGGTTGGAAAACGAAGGGCAGAAACTGTTCGACTTATTTAAATCCTGTTGCGGATTTCTGCTGGAAAAATCGCAACCGGTTGCCACCCTACTCAGCCTTGCCCCTGGTGACTGGGCACTTGCCACTTATTCCTACCTGGACGAATTAGTTACGACGCTTCTGGACATGCCACCGGTTTTCCCCACGGCATTATTAAACGTCTCAGACTGGGAAAAGATGCGCTACCAAATACAGGAAGCCGTCGAACACGGGCGCAAATACAACGCATTGCGCGATAGTTTGTACGAGCGATATACGGATCAGGTTCTCCAACTGGATTTGGAATCCGCTCGCCAAAAATTAGCCAGTGCCAACGCCAGTTGGTTCTTGCCGCGTCTACTGGGACAACTGTCCGTGAAGAAAATTCTGAAACCCGTTACGCGGCTGGGACAACTACCCGCACCGGAAAGCATGCTGCACGACTTGGAACAAGCGCTTGCCCTGCGTAATGAGGGGCAATGTCTGGAAGCGACGGATGAATGGGTGCGCAACGCACTGGGTGTCCATTGGAAGAAGTGGGACACGGATTGGGTTTTGGTAGAGCGGATTCTAACGTGGTGTACGACGCTTCGCAATCTGGCTGCCCAAGCGACGGGTACCGATGCGGAAAAAGCCGCCAACCTGCGCGGCAAATGGGCAAAGATGCTGGAGGAGGGACGCGACCGCTTGCGTGCGGATGGGGACCTTCGTCGCTTACTGGATGAGATGCAGAAAGCGTTTCGCGCTTTTACCGATTGCAAACAGACGATTGAAATACAACTTCAACAGTCCCCGGAAACCTTATGGAAAAACGCCAAACAACCTGGCATTTTGGGGCGGATGCAAGATAGTATCAACGAATGGAAAAGCCAGATAGCAGCGCTTTGCAAAATCCGGGAAACAGCAATCCAGACCCTGACAGCAGAAGACATATCGGCTGGGATTGAATGTGCCATCTCTCTGAAAGCAGTTGAGGCATCGTTGGAATCCCTTTCCATGTTGGCGAAAAAAACACTGGGGGCAATATGGAAGGATGAGAAAACGGAGTGGGGACGAATTGAACTCGCGCTGGAGCAAACGCGTCAACTCCGAGGTTTTGCCGAAAAATTAGGGAATGCAGAAACTATCTGCTCCACTTGGGCAAATCTGGCAATGCGTTTTGCTCAGGAAGGCGAAATAAAGCAGCCCTTGTTGCAGGTGAAAAACGCATATGCCGATTTCAAGAACAACCTCCCCAGTTTGGAGGAGAAACTGTCCCTTGCCGCCGACTCAGATTGGCAAAACATTCAGCAGTCAGAATGGCTAAAAGGGACGCAGATGCGTATCAACCGTTGGATCGATCAGATGCTTGGATTCCGTCCCTGGTGCTATTGGCGTAGCATCCGCGCTCAGGCGTTGGCTGAAGACTTGCAAGTTTTTGTTTCCGTATACGAAGAGGAATCCATCGTCCCCTGCCAATTTGTCGATGTCTTTGACCGAAACTACTACCAGTGGTGGATAGAACGCGAGGTGCAGGCAGACGCTATATTGCGTGGATTTTTCAGCCCGGAGTTTGAACGGAAAATACAACAATTCCGCGAAATTGATGAACGCTACACACAATTGGCATCTCTGGAAGTGCAGGCACGACTTTCCGCAAAAACCCCGGTTGTTTCCGATGCCGCAAGTTCCAACTCAGAGATGGGTATTCTGCGGCATCAAATCCAACGCAAACGCGGACACAAACCTGTCCGCCAATTGTTCCAGGAAATTCCAAATCTGCTTCCTCGGCTAAAACCGTGTTTGCTGATGAGTCCGATTTCCGTCGCGCAATATCTGGATGCAGGGTACTCACAGTTCGATTTGGTAGTTTTTGACGAAGCATCACAGATTCCCGTTTGGGATGCTGTGGGAGCCATTGCGCGGGGCAATGAAGTAATCATCGTGGGCGATCCCAAACAACTTCCGCCCACCAATTTCTTCAACCGAGCCGATGGGCAAGGACAAGTGGATGATGATGGCATTGAGGACTTGGAAAGTATTTTGGACGATTGCCTCGCCGCCCAAATCCCCGACCTGAAGTTAAACTGGCATTATCGCAGTCGGCACGAAAGTTTGATCGCGTTCAGTAATTATCACTACTACGATAATAATCTACTCACCTTCCCATCGCCGCACCGCGACATGGGAGTCTCATTTCACAGTATATCGGGCGTATATGATAAGGGAAAATCCCAGACCAACCGAGCCGAAGCGGACGCGGTGGTGGCGGAAATTGTCCGCCGCTTAACCACGCCCGGTCTTTCCTGCCATTCTATCGGGGTGGTTACCTTTAGCATGGCACAGCAACGCTTGATCGAGGATTTACTGGAAACCGCCCAACGGGAACATCCAGAAATAGAGGAGTTTTTCAGCAGCGAAACAACGCAGGAACCCGTCTTCATCAAGAACTTGGAAAATGTGCAGGGCGATGAACGCGATGTGATATTGTTCTCCATCTGCTACGGACCTGATGCAACCGGGCGTGTTTCCATGAACTTCGGACCGCTCAACCGCGCTGGGGGAGAACGACGACTCAATGTGGCAATTACCCGCGCTCGACGAGAGGTGCTTGTTTTCTCTACGTTGAAATCAGAACACATTGATTTGGCACGTACCCGTGCCCGTGGGGTACGCGATCTAAAGGACTTTTTGGACTATGCCGAGCGTGGGGCAACTGCAATTGCAGAAGCCCGAATCACGCAAAGTGGAGATGATTTTGATTCACCTTTTGAAAAACAAGTCTGTGATATGCTTCGTCAGAAGGGATACACGGTACACTCGCAAGTCGGCTGTTCTGGGTATCGGGTTGACTTGGCAATTGTTGACCCTCAAGCGCCGGGACGTTATTTGTTAGGCATCGAATGCGATGGGGCAAATTATCACCGGGCACGTACCGCACGCGACCGGGATAGGCTGCGTGAATCCATTTTGCGCGACCTTGGTTGGGAGTTACATCGCATCTGGTCCACCGATTGGTGGAACAATCCGCAACAAGAGTTGGATCGTATTGAAGTCGCCATTGAAAAGGCAAAGAAAAACATTGCCTCCGCTGCGGCAAAAAAAGTTTTGATTGTTCCTCAGATAGCAGGCAGGGACAACCAGGTGCGGGATGAAGAAAGACTCATTGCCTCCCAATGCCTTGTTGAAAAGAGAACTGCGAAGTTAAACGCAAGCAGTTCGCGTCCGTATTTGGTTTATTCTTCCACCATTCTCGGCAGCTCGGAGGGATTTTATGACACACTCCGCGCTGCTCAGATTATTGCAACAATTGACGACGTCGTCTCAGTGGAAGGTCCTATCAGTTTGAACTTGCTGACTCGACGCGTTGCTGCTTGTTGGGATTTGAAAAAAGTAAACAAGAACGTTCTTACCCGAACGGACGCTCTTTCCCAACACTGCAACGCTAACCGGGTTCAACATGATTCCGATGTGTTTTTCTGGAGCAAAGATACCTCGCCGCAGACCTATGCCATTTTCCGAATGCCTGGCGATGATGCAACGTCAAAACGAGACGCAGATGACATCCCCCCGGAAGAAGTGGCAAATGCAGCGCTGCAAGTGCTTGAACAATCCATCAGCCTCCCGCTGGCAGATTTGATTCGCGAAACGGCAAGGCTCTTTGGCTTTCAACGCACTGGTCCCGTGGTGGAAAAAAGCATGCAACGCGGGATTCATTTTTTAACGCAATGTGGGGCTGCGGTTGAGCAGGACGGAATGATTACGCACATGCCATGACAAGGGAGGAACCTCTGTTTGACGTAAGCATAGCATCTGGTTAGTCTCCTTTTTACATATATAAAAACGAAAATCAAGGATTGGAGACGTTTCAATCAAAACGCAACATTTTGAAAAACACGAAGACAAATCTTGACAAACTTGGGTTAGATTTCTACGATACGGGTTGTTATTTGGATGTTGGTTGGAATTATATGAGAACAATGAATTTGTTGAAAGACCGTCAGAAAAAGTTCACTGAGAAAATTAAGAAATCTGGGTATCGATTAAGAGGTGGATGAGCAGCAAAAATCGAATATAGATGAAGCGTGCGAGGTTTTAGGGGTAAAATATTGAAACATGCGATGTCCACGATTAGATGTCGTGGTATGGTACATTTCTGACAAACGGTTTGAATGGGATTGTTCGTAATGATAAAAAAAATTGCTGTCCTTAATAAAAACTTATCTGAGTTAATAGAGGAAGATAACGAATCACCCTGCCGACATCTTTGGGAATTTCAATTCCCCGATGAAAGCAAACAACGTCCCGAATTAATCAAGTTGCTTACACCCATCGGCTCTATGCCGAACGATATGTACACAACCATCACTTCTGATTTAAAAAACCAATGTCATGGCCTGCTCTGCCGCCCGCTTTGGGTGGGAGCGTGAACCTTGGACTTACT
>DNPO01000033.1 GCA_003501375.1 Candidatus Sumerlaeota bacterium
TTTCCTAACCACGAAATAGTCATCAGCATGCCGTAGATGCCCGTCTTAATCATCACGCCGGACATGAGCGCAGACACATGACTGGGCGCTGCAGGGTGCGCCTCGGGCAACCAAACGTGCAGCGGCATAAAGCCCGCTTTGGTACCGAAGCCGATGACCGCCAGTACAAAGAGCAAACCGGCACCCGCCGGAGCACTGTGTTCTGTAAATGCGCTAAACTCAAACGATCCCGCTTGCCGCCCCATCAGCGCGAAAAACGCGAACAGAAAAGCGGTACCGACGTGCGTCGCGACCAGATATGTCCAGCCAGCCGACCGCACGTCTTTTTTATCGTCATCATATGTTACCAAGAAAAAGGAACTGAGTGCCATTGCTTCCCACGCCACCAGAAACAGCACGGCGTTTTGCGCAGTGAAGACCAGCGCCATGCTTGCCATCAGCACATTATAGAAGAACCACGCGGCACCGATCTTGTGCGCGTTCCGGTTTTCCGCATGTGGAGGCAGCAAATATTCCGTGCCATACACCGCCGCCAGCCCCCCCAGCACAAACAACGGAAGCAGGAAAAAAGCGGAGAGAGGCGTGATCGACAAATGGAACGCGCCACCCGGCACTAACCACGGGGTGTTGAAAGCGCAATCCATCCACCCCAAGCAGTGGATTGCTGCAACTAAACCTGCGATGCTGCCCAATACCGCACCTATCGCGCCGACGCGGTTTGCCCAGTGCGGATTGTGTTGCAAAGCAACACTTGCCATGCCGAAAAAAACAAAAATCCCCAGGGCTGTAAAGAAAACAACCATAAATAATCCCCATTGAAAAGAAGTCGGACGAATCTGTCCGCTCCGACTAATCCGTCCGAATTTCCTTGTCTGCTATTTCTTTTCTGCGCCCCCATCCAACTTGCGCGCAGCGCTCAGTATCTGCTCGCGTCCCGCCTGGGTATTAATTGCTTCCTTAAACTCCGGGTCGCGCAACGCATACGTCAAACGCGACAGCAGGTGCAGATGCCCCCGTACGGTCGGACTGATGAGCGTGAACAAAACTTTGACAGGTTGTCCGTCCATCGCATCAAACTCCACCTCGTTTTCCAAAAAACACAACGTGATGGACGGCTGGGACACATGCAATACCACAGGACTGCGCGGGTGCGGAATGGCCACGCCCTCGCCAATACCCGTCGAGCACAGGCTTTCACGCGCCAGCAGCACGCGGAATAAAAATTCGGGATCGGCACCTTCCGGCAGGCGCATCGTTTTTACCGCATTGCGCAGCACGGTTTCCTTGTCGCCGCCCTCCACACGATAGTGAATGCCACCGGTTTCCAGCGCATCGGCCAATCCGGGATGATCCTCCCCGTGCGGTTCTGCAAAAATTTCTTCCGAAACCGGAATCTTTTTCGTCGTCACCCACTCCAGCAACTCCGCTCGATGGATCCGGTACTGATCCTGCACCCGATAGGCAGGCAGACTCCCGGATTGAATCCAACGGTACACGCTCTTTTCAGAGACTCCTAAAATTTTGGCAACTTCACGGACACCTAATTGCATAAAAGACCACCGTTTCCCAAGCATCTCATCACTTGGACATTTACGGACATGCTGGAGCTATCCGAGACAGGTTGTCAACGGTTTTTTCCCGTAAAACAAAAATCCTTACCAACTAAGAAACATAAACCACTAATAAAATAAAAATATGTCAGCAAAAAACTCTTTGCACAAAGCCGCAGCATAATTAAAACAAATTCACTATAAAAGAACGCAGGAAGGCAGGAGGGTGTGTAAAAAAATTGCTATAATTCTTTTCCATGACAGGGGTGGTTTTGGGTGCAAATCGGAAAATGCTGAGAACTAATGTAGTTTTTTATTGATTCCCATTCCCAGCCAGAGATAATACCTTCACGCTGGTTGACGGTTGCAACAGGATACACAAAATACCCCAAAGGATTGGAGGATTTTAAAGGATCATGGGACTGAACGAACGCCGTAAAATCAAAGAATTGCAGGAAACTACCTTTCCCGGGCGCGTTGCTGAAATAGAGGAAATTTGCGGTAAGCCCATTCCCTATGAGGTGGATTGGGAAAGCCTGGCCGATGATGCAGAAGGACTGAACTTTATTGATAACCTTTCCTGCCACCGCCTGAATATGGCCCTGCGTGCCATTTGTCTCGATGAAATGGGAAAAGAAGCGGTACGCGATGGGCTACAACTGGTCAAGTTGAAAAATGTGAAAGACAAGGCCGATATGCGTCTCGCATTTGAAAATGGCGTGCTTGAAATGCACTGCGCCTACGCCTTGCGTACCGATGGCATGTTTAGCGACGCAGAAATCCGCGAGGTGTTAGAGAAAAATTTATAGTATTCCAGATCGAAAATGCCTGAAACCAGTGGCCCGGTGGAAGTGGGAAAATCCGCCGGGCCATTCTTCTGTTCACGCTTGGCAATAACCCGCGCCCCGTGTTATACCTGTCCCAGCGTGTTTGCAAAGCGCAGTTGCATTTTCCCGGGGCGTTAAAGGTGAACCATGAGCGCTTTCATTGTTGCCAAACGGTATTTATTAAGTCTTACTTCGTGCGCGTACTTTTTTGCCGGGGGTGTCCTGCAAAAAAAACACCGCCCGTTGCTTTATGATCTTTGCAAGCACTTTGGCTTTGAAGGCGCTTCTTCTCAGCAGATGCGTCCCATTCCGTTGATCCCCCCTGTTGAAGTGACCGATCTTTTTCCGGTTCCCATTACACCGACGCTGTGTGAATTGCAAGGCACGGATGGCAATGTGTCCTTGCTGGAACTGATCATCATTGCATCGCTGGCAAAACAATGCTCCCCCTGCAATGTGCTGGAGATTGGGACGTTTGATGGGCGCACCACGGCGAATCTTGCCCTGAATACCGCGTCCGATGCCAAGGTGTATACGCTGGACCTTCCGCCGGAAGGATTGGATTCCGCCGGGTTGCCGCTGGAGGCTGATGATCGAAAGTATGTGCTGAAAAGCGCGTCTGGCGAGCGGTTCAGCCGTTTGCCAGAGGGCAGTAAGGTCAAGCAATTGTACGGTGATTCTGCGACGTTCGACTTTGTGCCATTTGAGGGGAAAATGGATTTTATCTTTATTGATGGCTCGCATTCCTACGAATATGTCTTGCGCGATACGCGCACCGCGTTGCGCTTGCTGCCACCCTCGGGCGGGGTGATTCTGTGGCATGATTACGATACGCAGTCCTGGCCCGGGTTAACCACGGGGCTGAATGAGTTATTCCAGAGTGAACCATTGTTGCGTGGGATCAAACATATCACATCCACCTCGCTGTGCATGCTGGATACCCGGATAGCCTAACTTTTTCAAATGAGCGAGATCAACATGATGCGCAAAACGCTTCCCCTTCTTCTGTTTGTTTGGATACTTTTGTGCTTGCCGTGGAATGCGTTGGGACGCGGCGGTGGCGGCTGCATTGAAGAGGGTGCCACGATCGAAATGCTTGGGGGCGCTAAATCAGTGGAGATGTTGCATCCGGGCGAAAACATTGGGTGCTGTGCATCGGGCGCCGTGTGCGCGGTATCGCGCGTGCAACCAGACGAGTTTGTGCAATTGCGTTGGCCGACGGGGACGTTGCATCTGACGGCGGAACATCCGGTGGCAATCGCATCGGGCATTTATAAAATGGCAGGCAAGTTGCACGCTGGGGATAAGGTGCTGGTTTGGAATGCGAACCGGGCAACGTTGGAGTCTGTTGCATTGCTCGAAGTTTCGCGGGTAAAAACCGGAAAGCCCGCGTTTAATCTGCTGGTGAGTCCGGCGGGATGCTATCTGGCCGAGGGGCTGCTGGTGCATAACAAGGGGTGCTTTTTGCCCGATACGCCGGTGTTGTTGGCGGGGGGCGGTTCGCTGCCAATCAGCCGGATTCAACCGGGACAGCATGTGATGGCATTTGATACGAACGGCACGATTACCGAGGCTGCGGTACGCGAAGTGTTGACAGCGGAAGAGCCGGAATATTTCCTCGTTAAGACCGACCACGCCGAACTAAAAGTTACTGCGAGCCATCCCTTTTATGTGGGCAATGGCGAGTTCCGTGCGCTGGAAGCGCTAAATGTGGGCGATGCGCTTTTTTCTTATGATGGCGAAGACTGGCATCAGCAAAAGATCGTGAGTAAGGAACGCGTGGAGGGGACGGTTACGGTTTACAATTTGCAAACGGACGAGCCGCATACGTACTTTGCCGCGGGCGTTGCGGTGCATAACAAAGGGGGCGGTGGTGGCGGAGGAGGTGGTGGCGGTGGATTCCATAGTTACGGCGGGGGATACAGTTCCGGCGGTTCTGGCGGCTCCTCATTTGGATGCTGTTTTGTTGCCGCCATTATTTTGCTGATTGTCCTCTACGTTATTTTCTTTAAGAAAAAGAGCAAGGCCGACGAAAACCTCGACTTTACGTATGCGCCGGCGGACTTTGCAGACAAAGCGAAAAAGACGCTGAAACTCTTGGAGTTTTTGTCAAAGCAGGACGAATCGTTGCGACCCGATGCGTTGCGGCAACTTGCCGGTGAGACGTTTCTTGCGTTGCAAACCTGCTGGGGTGCGCGCGAATATGCCCCCATGCAGAATCGCATGACGGCGGATTTGTATGAGCGGCACTGCCTGCAATTGCAGGGGCTGGAGCGCGCAAATGAGATTAACAAGATCGACGACGTGGCGGTGGAGACGGTGGACTTGGTCCATGTCAATTATACGCACAAGCCGGAAGATCGTTACTTCACCGCGTTGATTACCGCGCAGGCGCGCGATTATTATGTGGATGATCGAAACGGAAACTTCCTGCGGGGCGATGAAGCGCCCGCGCGCTTCCAGGAATTCTGGACGTTCCAGTGGCAGGATGGCAAGTGGATGTTGCGTGAGATTGAACAGACGCGCGAGTCGGACGTGCTGAAGCGTGAGAACTTCTTCGAACAGTTCACCGATACGCAGGTCGGGCATATTTATCAGGACAAGGTGGAGATGAATGGCCCAATAGGCAACTGGCTGGACAAGGATGTCGCGACGCGCGCTGTCGAGATTGAGCGCATGCTGAACTTCCTGGTTCAGACGGATAAATATTGGAACCGACAGGCGATGATTTCACGCGCGATCAAGGTCTTTACCGAACTGTACATGGCGCGTGAAGTGGGAGACCTTTCGCCGCTTGTTGCCGAAATGCTTTTCCCTGATTTGGCCGAGGCGCTGGGCGCGGAAATTCAGAGCGAGAAGGAACAGGGGGTGGTGTTCCAGTTCCGCAACTTCTGCGTGCGCAAGGTGGAATTGATTCAGGTGCGCAACCGGGCCGATGATAACGAGGATGAGTTTGACGCCTACATCAGTGCGCATGCGCAACGCACTATGGTGCGGAATGGCACGATTGTGATGCAGGAGGAGTACGTAACGCCGTTCGAAGAATACTGGACGTTTGGGCGACAGGACGGTCAGTGGAAACTGAAAGAGATATTAGCGCAGGAACGCGGACGAAAAGCCGTGCGGAATGAAAACGTGGATGAGGACAGTTGCCGCGAACAACTTCAATGGTATTACACAAAGAAACGTGCATGAAACCTTCATATTTAGCGTTGGCCGAAAGCGGCGAACTGGCACGTCGTGCCGAGACCTTGCGGGAAAAATATGCTTGTTGCGATTTGTGCCCGCGTCTGTGTCGCGCGAATCGGCTCGACGGAAAAATTGGTTATTGCAAAGCGGGAACGCTGGCGTCGGTCGCCTCGGTCAATCCGCACCACGGGGAGGAACCGCCCATCACCGGAACGCGCGCATCGGGCACCGTTTTCTTCGACCACTGCACTTTGCGGTGTGTGTACTGCCAAAACTTCCGAATCAGTCAGGGGGATAGCCAGCATGAGATTTCGGATGCGGAGTTGGCAGAGGCGTATCTGGAATTGCAACGCAAAGGCTGCCATAATCTGAATTTGGTTACGCCGACGCACTATCTACCATCTATCGTGTCAGCGCTTTGTCTCGCGGTAAAGCAGGGTTTTGAGTTGCCCATTGTCTACAACTCCAGCGGTTACGAGCGCGTGGAGACGCTGCAATTGTTGGACGGCATCGTGGACATTTATCTGCCCGATTGCAAATACTCCGATCCAAAAAAGGCTGCGCAATACAGCGATGCTCCGAATTATATGGAGGCCAATTTAACAGCATTGCGCGAGATGCACCGTCAGGTGGGGCGTTTGTTGTTGGACGATGACGACGTTGCGTTGCGCGGTTTGCTGGTACGGCATCTGGTGCTGCCAGGCGCGGCGGAGGATAGCATCAAAGTACTGCAAATGCTGGAGGATTCGGTTTCGCCCACGCTCAATGTTTCGGTGATGAGTCAGTATTTTCCCACGCACCGGGCCAAGGAATTTCCACCGCTTGATCGCCGCGTAAGCCGCGAGGAGTACGAACGCGTGGTCGAGTGGATGGCGCAAAGTACGCTCAGGGGATTTGTGCAACCGCTGGGATAGTGTCATGTCAACTCACCACTATTGGATATAATCGTTTGAGTTTCCGCCTTTTGGGCGTGGTTTCCGATCTTTTGCATGGCCCTTTTCGCGCCTATCTTTTGAAATGCTCCAGACTATCTCACATCCCCGGTTTTTGAGGTTGGGCTGTCGGTAAGGTTTGTGAGGTCAGGCGCTGCGGATTTTTCTTGCCCATGCCACCACCTGCGGCAGTACCCGCGCCCGCAACGGGCTGTTGCGCTACAATCTTGGAAAAGCGCTCCTGCCACATCTGATTCCACTTCGTTTGTTGTTCGGGCGTCAAGACGTTTGCGACTTCATCCCGCATGGATGTCAGTTGTTCGCGAAGGCGATTCTGCGCCTGCCGCATCGTTTCCAAGCGCTTTTTGGTGATGCCTTGAATAACCGTGACCTGCTCCGGGTCCAACTCCAGATTCGTCTTCATCCAATCAATAATATACTCCTGCCGTTTTTCGGGCGGTGGCGGAAATTTTTTAAAGTAATACTGGATAGCAACAAACGTCAACGCTCCACCGGTAATAATTCCGGAGAGGAACAAAATGGCGCCAAAGACGAATACCCTCCAGCGGGAATGTCTCGGACGTGGTAATAAAACGGGCGCTGGCGCGTCGGCTTCCGGGGAGGGAGAGGCGACGGGTTGCAAAGGTTCGGTCATAGAAAGTCTACCGTAAACTCCGTCAGAAGATGCGTCAAGGGATCGCTCAGGTTGTTCCATGCGAGGAACGCCCCCCACAGGGTAACGGTTGCAACGCCGCTGGCGGCGACTGCCATCCAACCCAGCGAGAACTCTTTGGTGCGGTCCTCCGCCTCGGGTTGCATCATGCGTAAACGGCGCATCACCTGGTTGGACACGCGCACCGTGGGTGGCAATTCCATGCGGGCACGAGTTCCTAGGATTTGCAGCAGAATTTCGGGTTTCATGATTATTTCTCCTTCGCGTCGGGATTCAATCCGGCGCGTTCCACCAACTTCTTCAATTTATTCCGCGCCCGCCAGGTTTGCACCTTCACCATTGTTTCGCTCCAACCAGTCAAGCGGGCGGTTTCTTCCACATCCTTCTCTTCCACGTACCGCAACGACAATACCAGTCGATCGCGGGGGGGGAGTTGATCCAACATCTGGTACACCAACTCACCAGCCTCAGCGGGTTCCAACGTTTCTGCGGGCGATTCCGCCGCAGCCTGCGCCCGCTGCATCTGCTCGGCCACCTCAGTCAGATTAATCTGCTGCCGTCTGCGCTCACGCGCCTGCCGTTTCCAGAAGCGATATCCCACGCGGGTCGCTATTCGCGACAGGTAGTGGGAGAAGGGCGCGCGGCCCTTGTAATTTCGAAGGCTCAGGTAGGCCTCCACAAAGACGTCCTGTACCAACTCCTCCTGCGTTTGCGGATCGCGCGTAAAGCGCCACATCATGGCAGACACAGCATCCTGATGGCGAACCACCAGTTGGCGAAAAGCCTCACTGTCACCGTCCAGACATTGACGGATGGCGGCAAGGTCGGGGTTGGATTCCAGGGAGTCGCCACTCTGCAATGCTGCATCTCTTTTCTTCCGTGAACCTGCCAGCCCCACTATACAACACCGCGAACCGGTCAGACCAGAATTCTGACCCCTATTCTAGCCAGAATTCGTGTTTCTATTCAACGTCATAAATAAGAAAAGGGGCTGGGTGTCGGATCGGCATCCTCCAACCCCCCGCCCCTTTTTCCTCCCCTTGGATAAACAGTGCGAACGCATCACGCCGGAATGGACCTCCTCCCTCATCTCTTTCCGGCGCGTTACGTCCCCCTAACCAACCTCGCGCTCCTCCCCCCGTGCTGCCCCCCCTTGCAAGGCTTGTCGTAAAGTTGTGGCAGGGGCTGGGATGCAAGTTACACCCCATCAAATAAAAAAATCTTTTTTTGCGAAAAAATAAGTGGCGAAGTAGGAGGTGTGCCATTCGCTCCAATCTCAGGACAACTTCAAAGTAAGAGGAGCGCATTCTGTCTATAAGCGTGCATGAGCGGTTTTTTGTTTGAGACCACCCCGTAAAAAGTGGTATGACAATACAGGTTTCGCAGTCTAGTATGTCACTCTAAGGAAACAGATCGGTTTTTCATGTCTACGACCACGCCTTCTTCCAATCGCCTGCCGTCTGCTTTTTGGGCGCTGAATCTTGTCCAATCGTTAGGGGTATTCAACAGCAATCTTTTCCGCTGGGTGGTTGTCTGGGCGCTGGCCACGCGCGGCGCTACGGCTGCCGGAACCATTGACGAGAATCAAATATTTATCGTAGGCGCGCTGGTTGCCATCCCTTATATTCTTTTTTCTTCTGCGGCGGGCGTGCTGGCGGATCGCTATAGCAAGCGTTCTTTGATCGTCCTGTGGAATTTGGCAGCAGTAGTTATTATGCTGATTGGTGCGTTGGCGTTGATGAGCAACATCCCGCTTCTTATATACGCAGCGGTCTTTCTTCTGTCGACGCAAGCCGCGCTTTTCAGCCCGAATAAATATGGCATTCTGCCTGAGATCGTTCCCCGCGAAAAACTTTCGCAAGCAAACGGATTAATGGAGTCCGGGCTTGATCTATCGATTGTGCTGGGAACCCTGGCGGGCGGAGTGGCTTACGCCGCCTTTGGACAAGATGTGGCGGGCGCATCCACCGCAGCCTGCTGGCGGGTTAGTATTCTATGCTGTGGCATTTCGGTGGTTGCAACAGCGGCCTGTTTTTTTATTCCCCCCACCGAGGCATGCGCTTCTGGGAAGAAAATCACTCCGGGGTGTTGGCAGGATGGTTCCCGCACCACTGCTTCCGTTCCTGAGCATCCTCACCTGGTTCT
>DNPO01000146.1 GCA_003501375.1 Candidatus Sumerlaeota bacterium
GTGTTTCCGCGTTGGGCAAGGAGGACAAATTAAAACGGGCGAGCGACTCTGCCAGTTCCGCCGCGACGCTCGATAATCTTGCTCGAAATGGCGATGCCGAAGTGCAAGCCGCTGTAGCAAACAATCCCAAAACTTTAGATTTGACCCTGCATGCGTTGGGGCGGAATAGGGATTCCGCTGGCCCGGATAATAACTATTTGTTTATCCGCAAGCATAAGGCTGCTGCTTCTCAGGCGACGTCCACCTCCCCAAGCGCACAAACACCGAAGCCCAGTGATGCAGACAAAACGACAACTACGACTAAAAACTGAGTGGGAAATTTTCACATCCTTGCAAACGGGGACGTGCTTTCGAGGACAGAAAACGAATTAAATCGGGGTCATTTTTTACCCTGCTTAATTCGTTTTCTGTCCCCGTTTTTTCTTCTTTTTCTGATGTCTTGGTGTCCAGGTTATTGTTTCGCTCCGCACTCTTCACAGAACTTGGCGGTTTCGGAATTCAAATGCCCGCATTGGCTACAGCGCACTTTCACCACGACTTTTTCTTCGGTCGGGACGTTGCCGCTGCCCAGATGAATATCGGCTTCATTTAGTGTATCCTTCAGCATGCCGCCTGCCATGCGGCTGTACGGTTCCAAATCTTCCCGCGCCTGTTTCGGGTCTAAGATTACCCCGGAACCGGCAAGACCTCGCGCGCCGATCCCCCGAATAATACCGCCTAAAACAATCAACCCCATTCCACCAAATGCACGGAGCATTTCAGAACGACCGCGCTCTTCAAAATTTGAAAAATCTCCAAAGTGCATTGCACCGGTTATAAAAACGGAAAAAAACGACAGAACCCCCACAACCATCATAATTCCACCAATGTAATAAGCGGCGGCCCGTTCCTCAGAAATTTGATCGCTCATGATTTTGCCTTTCGATTAGAGAGGTAGGGCGCACAGCATACGTGTGATATTGTTTCACAAACTTCAAGGCGCGTCAACGGGGAAAAGGACATGCACATTATTCGCATTTTGCGTTGGAATCTGCTTGCAGTTGCGTGCAAGAGAGATTAATCTACTACCCGTTGGTAATCCGATTCGCACAATGCTTTTAATGCAACCCAAGTTTTTCCGCTCATACTGAAAGATATCTCAGCACTATTACGATTATAGCGGCTAACAATAAATTGCCAGTAATAAAAAGCGTGATTTTTTAACAGACGTAGGCGGATTGGAACGGCAAAAAAAGAAAGGGTGGCGGCCAAATGAACTTGAAAGTTTGTGGAGGAAGAGCAATGTCCCTGAGATTGGTTTTACCCGTTGGTATGGCATTAGCGGTAAAAAGGGTATGGATAGTTGTTTTTGCGTTCGCCTTCATATTGCTTAATGCAGGAATTCTCCAGGCGCAGGTCAGCCCGGGGCGAACCAAAGTCGGCGTCTTTGTTAGTTTGTATTCTGCGAAGGGGCCGTCATGGTGGGATGGCCAAGAGATCGGTTTTTCGCATGTAGATGTAGCAAGGAAGTTTAACGATACTAGCAAATACGAACTGTTTGCTTTGGTCGATCCGGGAACGGAAAATAACACATTCATTCAAGAACAGTTGCGAAGATTCCACTTTTCAGCGAAAGTGCTCGATGCCTCAAAAGTTTCAGATCTGCAGCAGGTTCAGGTAATGGTTTCAGGAAACTGGCAGGTAAATATTGAATGGTCGGTGCTTGACGCGATAACCAAAGCAGTTCAAAGCGGCGTGCATCTGATTAACGAGGAGCATTTTGGACTGATCCGCCCAGGATACGCTACGGGCTGCCCCGCCACTAAAGCGACCTGGGCCTCTCACATGAATAAAGACATAGAAAGTCACGCAGAGGAAGTCAAAAAATATAAAGAACGAATGACCCTATTGTTTGGTCTCACTGATCCTCAGTTTGTGTGGCATTTATCTTATCTCGACTGGAAGGTCAGTAATAAAAACTATATTTTATCTCGTTTCAAAAATGTCCAGTCTTCCGCTAATCTTGGTATTAATGGTTTGGTTGGCACATCTGTTAGCAATCAGCCTTTTGAACTTGTTAATAGCAGCAGCATAACGGACCAGTGGGATGGCCGTACCGTAAATGCTACCAGTATCGATCCTTTCAGTGTCCATCGTTGTGGCAGGGGGCTTGCTATTAATATTAGTTTAGTGGGCGATTTCAAAAGTCTTGGCTCTTCAGATAGAGAGGATTTTGTCAAACAGTGCGCTGATTGGGCAGTCACTACGAGCGTATCTGATCCTGTAGGCACCAGACCTGAAGTCGGAGAGCGGATTGAAATCGTTGAAATCAGGGGCCGGCTAACGTTTGTGCAGAGGGTTCTCGCTGTGATTCGGTCGCTGCCACTTTTTTAGTTTCTTGGTGTCTGGATGAATTGATCCGTTTTTTTGAGCGGTTCAATCGGTTTGTGCACTTGAACTTGCATTTTGCCATGACAAGGTTTCCAACATGAAACGTCGTTTACTCACCGTTGTCAAATACAGTGCGATAGCCCTACCCATTTTGTTGATTCTGATGTGGTGGATACTCTTTTGTCCGAAATGCGAACGTCGATCTGCGGGAAAAGCATGCACCGAGAACTTACAGAAAATTGATGGCGCTAAAGAGCAATGGGCATTGGAAAAAGGGAAAAAAGAGGGGGATCGGC
>DNPO01000262.1 GCA_003501375.1 Candidatus Sumerlaeota bacterium
GTTCAAGGTTGACATGACACTAGGGCCGTACCAACCCGATGGAGCGCTCAAAGCCAGCAAGAAGGTGATGTACTAACAAAAAGGGTACAAAGGACACCTGCCCTTTGTACCCTTTTAAATCTTTGGGCGGGACAACAGAATGGACTTTCATCATATCAAGACAAGTGCGACATCTACGCTAACGGCCACAATATCCGCACCAATTTTCGCTCGATCTGCAGCTGGCAACACATTCCATGCAGCTGCAAATTCCCCCTTTTTTATGTTATCCATAATCTTCAGGGCAGCCCCTGGATTCTTCTCTAAAATGTCCACGACATCTAGGACAAGCGATGTGGCATCAAGAACTGTTATGGCTTGATTTAATCCCGGCACAAGTTGTACAGCACCTTTTATGAGCGGCGCAATTGCTTTTACAAATGCCAAGGAATCCTTAATTAAATTGGTTTGAGCGATCAACCATTCTAGGTCTGACTTGGCGTTAAGGCTATCGCATCCATCCTTAATGATTGATGCAATTTCACCAATCCCATACTTTTTCGCCACCTTTACAAATGGAGCAAGATCACTAACCAAATCAAGCCAACCGCTTGGATCTGCCGCCTTGTTGTAAATGTCCAATATATCTTTGGGCATTGACAAAAGATGCCCATATTTTTCAACGTTGTCCGGAACTTCTTCTAACCCTTTTTTAATTTGATACCAGTATTGCGTGCCAGCGTCATAAAGAAGATGGGCGGCTTCAAAAAACTTTCCTATATCCTCGGTAGTATTACTCGACGCTATGTGTGTACTTGCCACTACAGAATCATCCGACAACAGGGACGAGGTGGAACTGGATTTACTGAGTGCGGCGGTGGACGTTCCCGTGCTCGCAGCCGTGGTGCTGGTTCCCTCCAGATGCGCAGTTGCACCCTTGAGAGCATTGCTCAGGGTGTTGCCAAACGTCAGGGCAGCTACTGTAATCGCACAGCCGATGCAAAGCGTCAGAAGCACATATTCAAGCGTGGCAAGCCCCCGACGTGTTTGCGTTTCTCGGTTGATCCAATTTTGCATTTATCTTCTCCCTGTATTTTGCCACTGCCAGAACAGCCCCAACATAATATCACGCGAGGTTTTGATCAGTACTTTGGTTTGCATTCCCAAACGATAAAGCATGGAGAAAAAAGCATTTCGACAAAAAAGTAATTTATTGCGTTTTTGTAACTACCCCTTGTCGGGGTACAAATAAAAACCAGATAAAAACCTTCCCCTGGCACCAATCAGCAGCGACAGGGGGAAGGTTTTTCCAAGCGTTTTTGTTCATACCCCATTTTGACCGAACCGTCTGCCAAACGATCAGGGTTCCTCTACTTTTTGAACACCAGAAGACGAACTGGTGTTTGAGGAAACAGCGCTTTGTTCATGCCCGGTTACTTTGTCGGTGGCACGCTTGCCGGTTCCACGCAGGGCGCTCCCCAAGTAAAGCACTGCTGCCGTACACGCAACGGCAATGACAAACAAGAGAAGGACGTACTCCAGCACGACAGCGCCACGCCTGATAGAACGTTTGCGAGGAATTGTTTTCTGATGCTCTGACATGCCGATCGCTTTCCCTTTTCCCACGACTGCTACAGAAAAGTCACCTCAACAAACGGCTTTTCTGGAAATAGATTTTGGATACCGGGCGATTTGTTTGAATGGGTATTAAAACCACGTATTGCAAAAACACAAGTAAACCTATTTGCTCGAAGAGGCACTGGTGACCTTGGCAGTGCTCATCGTGGTGTCCACATGGTTTCCAGCAGAATTGAAAGCATTGGCAAGTTTATCTTTAAACGCAAAGGCCGCCACGGTAATGGCGCATCCGACGCAAAGCGCCATGATTACATACTCGAGCGTGGTGACGCCCCGACGATTCTTGTTTGTTTTGTTGATCAGACTTTTCATGTTTCACTCTCCTTGGTTTGCGGTTTCTTGTTTTTTATTCGCACTATAATGGTGCGTCCTGCTTGATAGTCCATGCGAGTGGGGAAGTATTTCAATAAAAAAGTGATTCGTTGCGTTTTTTGTGATTGGGCAATCTGTATGGTTTTCGCTTTCTTTGTGCATTGCACTGATTGGGGGGGATGCCCGAACTGAAGCATCGGTTTTGTTCATTTTGAATGCTGCAACGAATTTAATTAAGAATATTTCTTGAACCAACGAGTGTTGAATGGTAGGGTGACGTTGTTTTGAACTGGTGTAAAGGAATGGAGTCTCGGAATATCCCCTTACATCAGCATCACGAACAAAAACCGTGATCAGATCGCTAAACGCTGTCTTGCCGAATTCTACCCGACTTCCCGCCTTAAGAATCACAGTTCCTTAATCTTTGTATCCTCTGTGAAACAAAATAGGCGCGGCTATTGTAATCATCAAGGCGTGGGCTGAACTATGGTACAGGCTGTCAAGTCAATCGCCAAAAAAAATAGGACAGCAGAGGACTCTGTTGTTTCACACCCTGTTTGCGACGAGTTTCTTGGCCAATTGGTTGGGGAGCGCTTTTTAGTTGTACGTAAAATCGGTCGCGGCGGGATGGGCACGGTTTACCTCGCACACCACCAGTACCTCACAGATGGGCCACGATACGCCGTTAAGATCATGCGCAGGGAAAATGCCAAGGGGGAGCAAAACCCCTTACTGCAACGGTTTGAACGTGAGGCTAAATTGTTGGGCCACCTGCACCACTCGCACATTGTGCGCTACTATGCGCACGGTGAAGATCGCATATTTTCCCCAACCCGCAGAACAACCATAGAATTTTTATACTTGGTGATGGAATACATCGTCGGCCCATCGGGATTTGAGAGCGAGGCAGTCACGCTCGGGGACTTGGTAATGCGCGGGCCACTTGGTTTACGCCATATCCGCCGTATCATGCGTACCCTGACAGAGGCGTTATCCGAAGTTCACCGGCAAGGAATCGTGCATCGGGATATCAAATCTTCGAACATTTTGATTAATAAAGACGGGGAAGCCGTGCTTGCGGATTTTGGAATTTCCAAGCCCCTAGGCACGGACTGGTCAACACTGACTAAGAGCGGCATGGTCGTAATGAGTTGCAATTATGCATCGCCGGAACAACTCTTACCCAATTTGCCCATTGATGCACGAACAGATATTTATCCCATGGGAATTCTGCTATTGGAAATGTTAACCGGACGCCTCATGCTTCGGCCACGCGATCATAATTTTGCGCATACCATAAGCAAAGATCGCCTTCCCAGTCATGTCAGACCGGATGTCGGCCCCTCAATGGATGCAGTTATATTACGAGCGTTGCACCACGATTCCAGCCAGCGCTTTCAATCAATGAAGCGTTTGTACCAAGCGGTGGTAATTGCGCTGTTCATCGGTCGTGTAGAACGGCACCTAACAGCAATGATTATTTTTCTATTACTGAGCGTATCAGGATTAACAATTTGGTTGGTTATCCGGTAGAAAGGGGGGATATCGCGAAAATGGAAGATCGCGAACTGGTTCAACGACTTCTGGACAACGATGAAGCCGCATTCAATTACTTCTGGGAAACCTATTACCCACGTCTTCTTCGTTTTGCCAAGACATTGGTACACTACGATCAGGATACCGCTGAAGACCTGACGCAGGAGATATTTATCCACTGCCTTGAAAAAATCGACCAATTTGAGCACAAAAGCACATTGTCGACTTGGTTGATGCGCATCTTGTACTATAAGGCGCTCCATGTCCAGCGCAAAGCAAGTCGTCATACCTCCTTATACGGAGAAGATTGTGAAGGAGAAGAAGTGGATATGGTAAGCCAAATCGCCTCCCACGGAGTAAGCCCAGATCAAGCCTTGGCCTGGAAAGAAGCCATGGCGCACTACCAGGAAGCATTAGACACGCTCAAAGACGCGGAGCGAACTGCATGGGTTTTACGCCAAGAGGAAGGATTGAATTACGACGAAATCGTCGAGGTTTTGGGGAAAACAGCCAATACGTGGCGAATCTCCATATGTAGAACAAAAGAAAGAATAGTGGAAATGATGGGAAAAGACTATTTGGCCGCCCTGATGCGGTAAAAAAAAGCGAGGCAACTGAAATATTCGTCTTCCAGAAAACACTAATGACTTTAGGGTGGTCATGAACACGCTTACCCAAGCGGAAAAGAGGGCGACGAAAATGACCGAAAAACAAGAACCGAAAGAGGAGAAAAACGAGACTGTGGAGGAACAAACCGTGGAAACCTTGGCAAGAATTACAGGCCAAATCCGAACAAAACCGCGCAATCCCCAGACTAAAGAATTACTGCGCCAGACTTGGCAGGGAACGGTAAGTCGCATGACTGTGGAGCGGAAAGCATCCGCAACCGGGTTACTGGCTGAAATAAAAAAAACGTCCCAAACAATTAGAACATATCTTGGGCTTAAACTGGTTATCATTGCCATTTTATCAATAACGCTGATCTCCCTGCTGGTGAAACTGCTTAAGTAATTATGGTTGCTTGTTGCAACCTGCCATTGCGTTTTGACTTCGCAACCGTTGACTGCACAAGCAGTTACGATATATGGTGACGAATTCCGCAAATGCGGAAAAAAACCTTAAACATAAAATCGGTGCCGACTAAAAACAAACAACCATTACCATCCGAAGCATTCTGTAACAGCAAGCCAGATAATTAGACGGGTTGAAATCGTGCTCCAGCAAGTTCCCCTCCTATTCCTCGTGATTATTGCCCTCTACGCCTTCTGGCTGGACTATCACACGGGACGAATTTCAAATCATTTAACTTATCCAGCAATAGCGATTGGGCTGCTGCTCCACAGTGGGCTTGGTGGATGGGACGGTTTGAGTTTCAGTTCCCTCGGTATGATTCTGGGGGCAGGCCCCTTCCTCGTTGTTTATTTCATTGGCTTGGCAATCAATAAACCATTGATTGGCGGAGGGGATGTAAAATTGATGGGAGCCGTGGGAGCATTGGCAGGACCGTTGGGGGCAATGTGGAGTGTGTATTACGGATTGTGGGTAGGAGCACTAACAGCCTTGGGAGTTCTCGCATGGCACAAGGCACGCCACCAAACTCCGCCACTTACTATTCCATTTGGCTCATGTCTGACATTAGGTGTTGGGATTGCATTGATGCTACATTCGGCTGCATTCTTTACCCATTGAAACAAACAGGTTTTCAGGATGGCGAGTTTCGCGCGTCGCGCGATATAACAATAAAAAAGGAATCACAATGAAAAATCTTTTTCCCATTATCATTGCGCTCGTGGTGGCGGTTATGGCTTCCGTGGGCATTGTGCAGTACAACCGAAACGAGCAATCCTCGTCCCTAACACAGGTCGAATATGTTGTGGCTGCAAAGGATTTACCCAAAGGGGGCATTCTGAAGGAAGGAAGCGTGGAAATCCGCAAATTTATGGTACCCACCCAGACCGCGGAAGGTGCTGGAAATTGGAATTTGATGTCCCGAGAACTCATTGAACCACAAAACAAGAGTATGTTGTTGGATCAAGTTCTTCTCGTGGATGTTGCAGCGGGGCAACCCATCGCGCAAACCATGTTGGCCAGTAGCCAAGGGACAATCCCAACGCGCGACTGGAAAGAGGGACTTACGACGGGGAAACGGGCAATTTCAATTCCTGCTGAGGGAGTCTCCGCCGTGTCGGGATTAATCAATGTGGGAGATCGGGTTGATATTCTCGTCACCATGGATGTGCCAGATGAAACAGCAACACACCAAGCGGGAATTCAAGCACCTTCGCGCATTTCGGAAATTCCGGAGGCGCCAATCTCCCAAGTTAAGCCCATGACATTCTACCTCATGGAAAATGTTCAACTGCTGGCGATTGGACAGGATTCACGCCAGTTAGCGCGCAAAGGCACAAGCCAGACTGCGACCTCGCCCGTCCTGCTTGGTGCTGCGGGAAACCGAGGAGGGTCTATTACCATTGCGGTTACACCGGAACAAGCCACCAATATCGCTTTTGCTGTGTCAGAGCGCTCGGCTCGTTTTACGCTAACGTTGCGCCGTCTGGATGATCCAAGTGAAGCCCCCCATACCCCCGGTTCGTTTGATGCCTTCGTCAAAATGTTCAAGCAACCCACAGCAGGCGTTTCCCAAGAACAAAGTGCTTCTCCTGCTGTTACAAAACGGTAATTCTCAAGGAGAAAAGGAACCTAACACGATGCGAGTCCAAATTTCAAAACAGATTATTGGGGTGCTAATCGCCCTGGTCACCACAGCCAGTTTGTGGGCTGCCGACCAAGGGCTTGGAGCAAAAAATATTCCGGGAGCGGAACAAGCAGACCGTGCGGTTGATGCAAAATCATTGAAAGATGTCCC
>DNPO01000115.1 GCA_003501375.1 Candidatus Sumerlaeota bacterium
CAATTTATCCAAGCACCGTGTTTCAATTTTAAAATGGTCTATCGTGCTCCTGCGCATGCACGATTGTCGCATGTGTTGGCGCTAAAAAAATAACAACCTAAGAAGCGTTTGTCAGGCAGTAGACAGAAATCATAATGCGTACTGGAACGGGTTTTCAAGGATCAGTTTTTGGGCGGTCGATCCAAAATCTTTATCATACCGGTGCCCTCGGGGATGTCAAGACGACCATTGGGTACCACGTGCCATTCCACCCGGGTATCATCAATTACCACCCGTTGCTCCACTTCTCCCGTAAAGCGGTTCTGGCGCTGATTGGTTCCGTGGTAGCGATAGCGGTTCAACCACGCCGTGAGGAGTATGACCAGCAGGAGGATGAAATATACCCAAGCAGGGACTTGGTTACGCGCGGCCATAAAAACCTCTTGGTTATAACATTTTTAAGACCTGACGTTTTCGGTTGCTTGCGTCTGGTTTACTGGTTTGTCCAGTAAACGTACGGGGCGGAATCGATATGCGATTAAATAACGCATGGCGGTTACAAAATCCCGCCATCCAATTTTTTTGCCTTCTTCAAAAGTGCGTGCGCGGTACGTGATAGGTGTCTCAATAATTTTTTCGCCCAGGCGTAACGCCATCGCGGTCACTTCGGGACAAAACTCAAAGCGTTCGCAGCGGAGTGGCATGCGACAAATGAGATCGGTACTAAATGCTTTGTAACACGTTGCCTCGTCTGTTATTTGGGAACCATATAAAAGGCTCGCGGTCAAAGCCATCAGGCGGTTGGCCACGCGATTGGGAAAGCGCATTCCTTCAATCTTGCCCATGAAGCGCGAGCCAAATGCGACATGCGACTTGCCGTCCACAATCGGCTGGATAACCCCGGGAATTTCCATCGGATCGTATTCTAAATCGGCATCTTGCACGATTACCACGTCGCCTGTGGCGCGGGTGAGACCGGTGCGAATGGCAAATCCTTTGCCACGGTTTTTTTCGTGGTACAACACGATGGTGCCGGGAATGCTTTCCTGGTGTTTGAGAATGTCGCGGGTGCTGTCGGTGGAGCAGTCGTCTACGAGGATAATTTCTTTGGGGTCGGGTAACTGGCGCACACGCTCCAGTACCTTTTCCAAAAATTCCTCCTCGTTAAATATGGGCATAATAACAGTAAGTTTCATGAGCGGTTCCGATAACTTTGTCGCAACTGGAGCAGTGCCCAAGCGGCAAGCAGAAAGATGGCGGGCATGGCCGGTTCCTGATAACGTGCAAGGGTGACCGGGCCAACCATGAAAATATAATAGTAGGAAAAAGCGAGAAACGCCATGATTTCCCACCACAATCGGCGTTTAAATAACAACACACATCCGCACGTGGCCAGCGCATATGCCGCGCCTTGCAACGCAATCCACGGGAGCATGAGTAACAGCAACCACCAGCGTCCGTCCAGATAATGATTTGCCGCTGCGACAACACCCTGCCGCGTCAGGATGTCAAGAGTACCGCGTTGACCACCCGCTATCCCCAATAGTTGAAACACTCCGTTTACATTGGGCAGCAAGGCCCACGGTTTCAGATGGGCCTTGGCGTAGGCCAGGGGATGCGCCTTCATGATTTCGAGAGAACGTTGCACCTGGTAATCGCACCGCGCTTGAGGTGTTGCGAAACGCTGCCGTTCCCGTGCGAATATTTGCTCCAGTTCCTGTCCCCATTGTGCTCGCAATATATCGCCGCTGGTGTTGGTGCGGGCGGCTTCTGATGCAACCACGTTGTTCAGATAGAGCGTTGAGCCAGCAGCAGTGCAGAGCGTGTAGCCTATGCCTACGTGTGCGTTGTGCAGTTTCCACGGGATAATGCAGGCTTGAAAAATGAGCAGTCCGACAACAGTTGCAATCAAACGTCGTTTCCACGGTTGCCCCGGTTCGGTTAAGAGCAGAAATATTTGTGGAATAATCCACATCATTCCGATGGGACGCGTCAGGGTCATCAGTCCCAGGCAAGCGCTGGCGAGGCAAACCCAGCGGAGGGCATGGGTTTGGAGATACCGTGCCCACAGAACGATCTGGAGGATCACCAGTATGCTGTAGAGTCCGTCGCTAAGAAAGTAGAGGCTGTTCACCACCCCGGACATACTCAGGGCCTGTGCCAGCCCGACAAGCAATCCCATTTTGCGTCCCCACCACGAGCGTGCGACACCATACAGTAGGCAGCAGGCAAACGCACTGAGCAGGCATTGGACAAAGACAACGGAGGCGTGGCGTTCAGGCAGTACGGCGAAAACAAGCGCGGCAAAAGCGGGGTAGCCCGGGGTACGGAATTCTTCGGGTAAAAAAGGCGCTTCTGGAGATTTTGAAAAGGAAAAGTGGTGTAGCAGGTTGATCGCGGGGAGGTAATAAGTCGCTGTATCTGGTTCCTGGAAACGCTCTGGATATGGCAACGCCGCCGCGAATAACGCAAGGCGTAACGCGGCGGCGACCAAGAAAATCAGAAAAAAATCGCGAAACCAGTCTGTACGAGCACAGGAGGGGGACTGAACGGAGGTATCACTCACTTCTTGACAGCGCTAACCTCGGTTTCAGGTGTGCGAAGTTTTCCATTCGCGTCGATTAGATCATGTGGGGTTACTAATTTTTTGTTCGGCACACTCAGCAAAACGGCGTTACCGGGCAGACTGGCCTTCATGTCGTCCTCTTCACCGCTCTTGGGTTTTTCGGAGTTGTTACGCACGATGTAGACGGTATTGGCTAAGGTGATTTCGCTCCCATCGTACTTGCGCCCCCAGACCTCGGCAAAGTGGGTGAGTGCATCTTCACGTTGTTTGAGCCATTCCCCGTACTGAACTTCTATTTCGTGTTCTTTGGCGATGCTGTCCGTCAATTTTTTGTAAGAGGTCTTGGCGCGATCAGCAACTTTTTGGGCATGTGCTTGACGGGCAACTAAAACGGACGCCATGTCCGACTCCACGGTTTGCGGGTCGTATTTCAGGGCTTCCGCCGGGTCGGTGGCTGCTTCCATGACAATAGATTCTTCCACATATTTGTTCCACAGTTCCAACTGATCGTAGAAAGACGCCCACTTACCCATGTTTTCAATGATACGTGCGGCATCACGGTTTGCGGTTTCCAGCGTACTAAAGGCCGTTGCCGAAGCAGCGGTGATCTTGGCGTCTGTTGTTGTTCTTTTCAATGCCTCTACCAGTTTGGAATCAACGCCAGCCATCAAGCGTCCCGTCGCCCACATGTTATTTACGGTTTTCTGGCTTGCTGGGGGGAAGTTGAGAAGCGCGGCAATATCCAACGCTGGGGTAGCTGCCGACGCGGTGGCGGAGCGGCCCGCCGCAGTTGTGGCATTTCTACCCGTTGCGCTCAGCAGTTCGCCGGTGCCCATTCCCATTCCCGTGGTGGTTCCTCCCGTGCGCCCGGCTGCGGTGGTTGCCCCCATCATGCCAGTACTGCCCATGGCTGTCGCACCCATCCCTGTGGTACCCATCGCAGTAGTACCCATTGCGGTGGAACCCATTGGATTGCCCGTCGTAGTAGGGGCTGTTGCTGCGGCTCCCCCCTCGGTCGCTTTTCCAACTGCGAGGAAGTTTACGTACAAGTTTGCCCAGCGGTTCACATCAGCACGCTGACGCTCTTCGTAATCCGCGCCGCGAACGACCTCCCGCTTGACTTTTCCACTGGTCGCGTCGAGGCTATACCAGAAAGCGTTGTAATCCGAAAGGTCAGCCACAGAGGCCGGAGCAGCCGTCGTTCCTGTGGCTCCCGGTGTAGCGGGTGCCTGAGCAAAGGCTGTGGGCAGAAGTAGAAAAAGCCCCGACTGAAGAGCGAGTACTAAACAAAGCCGGAACATGACACTGTCGCGCATGCGCATAACAATAATTTCCTTTCGGGATAAAGAAAACACGTCGCACCACCCGGTTCAGACCCGGATAGTCCACCGCACCAAGGGATATCCTGTAGGAAAAGGGGGGTAAATATCAAGAGGAAAATAAAAAAAGAAAGGGAGGAGGCCACGGGATGAGGGATAAAACGGCTTGCTAAATGATCAAGGCTTTTTATCCCGTATCCCTTTCTTCTTGACATCCCGTTTTCGGGTATGCTTTAAAGGTTGAATGGGGCTTCTCGTCTGACATACGAAATCTGCCTTTGTTGTAACCTACTGATTCATCGCCCGTTGCCCTGGGTGGCAACGTTTATTCTGAAGAAGAAGGAGCACCGATACAATGCCGATCCCCGAGATCATTGGGGGTCTGGTGGTAGGAATGGTTTTGGGAGGCGCCCTGGGTTGGGCGTTTCGTACTTGGCAACAAAACCGCCGTTTGGGGACGGCGGGCAAACGATCTGAAGAACTGCTGGACTCTGCGCGCCGCGAGGCTGATGCCATGCGCGAGCAGGCCCGTGAAGAAGCTAAGAAAGAACTGCAACGCTTGCAGGACCGCGCCGAGCGCGAAGCAGCCCGGCGTCAAAAAGAAGCCGATCTGCTCGAACAAAAAATCGCCAAGCGCGAGGCTACGTTCGATAAAAAAATCGACTCGCTGGATCAACGCGAACAACGCGTGACCCAGAAGGAAACCCGTCTCGATCAACTCACAAAAGCCGCTGAGAAAAAAGCGGAAGAGTGGGAAGCAAAACTGACCGAGGCCATCAAGCGTTGCGAAGCCGTCTCCGGCATGTCTGCCGAAGAGGCGAAAAAGATTCTTCTCGAAAGCCTCGAAAAAGAAGTTCAACAGGAATCCGCTACGCTGATCCGTCGCGTGGAAGCCGAGACCCGGGAGACTGCCGCCAAGAAGGCGCGTCAGATCATCACCCTGGCTATCGAAAAATACGCGTCGGAACAAGTCAGTGAAAGCACCATTTCCGTGGTGCCGATCACCAGCGATGAAGTGAAGGGCCGCATTATCGGTCGTGAAGGCCGTAACATCCGCGCTCTGGAAGCCGCCACCGGCTGTAACTTCATTGTCGATGATACCCCGGAAGCCGTCGTTTTGTCCTGCTTTGATCCCTTCCGCCGCGAAATAGCCAGGCAATCTCTGGAGCGTCTGCTGTCCGATGGACGCATCCATCCCGGTCGTATCGAAGACATCGTCGCTAAAACGGAAAAGGACGTGCAGGAAGCCATCCGTGAACTCGGCGAGCAAACCGCTTACGACTTGGGCATCCACGGGTTGCACCCGGAAATCATCCGGCTGATTGGACGTTTAAAATACCGGACCAGCTACGGCCAGAATGTGCTGAACCACTCTATAGAAGTCGCCAACATCGCCAAGGTGATGGCCGCCGAACTGGGTGTGGATGTACAGCAGGCCAAGCGAGCCGGACTGTTGCACGACATAGGCAAGGCAGTGAGTTATGAGATGGAGGGGACGCACGCGCTAATCGGTGCCGACCTCGCCAAGAAGTACGGCGAAGCCCCTGCTATCATCCACGCCATTGCAGCGCACCACGCCGAGGAAGAACCCCGTACGATTGTCGCAGCGTTGGTGCAAGCCGCCGATGCGGTTTCTGCCGCTCGTCCCGGCGCTCGCCGCGAAACACTCGAGACCTACGTTAAACGTCTCGAACAACTCGAAGCGATTGCGGACTCGTTTGAAGGTGTCAACAAAGCCTACGCGATTCAGGCCGGACGCGAAATTCGCATCTTGGTCGATCCCACGAAGCTCAATGACGACGGAGCCTCTCTGCTCGCGCGCGAAGTGCGCAAAAAAGTCGAGAGCGACCTCGAATATCCCGGTCAGATTCGCGTTACCGTCTTGCGCGAAACCCGGTCTATCGAATACGCCAAATAAGCAAGGTGGTTTTTACTCCCCCAGAGGACACTCCACCTTTTATATCCAAAACCAAAACCCCAGACTCAAAACGTCCCCTTCGGCATTTGCCGAAGGGGATTTTGTTTTTTGGAACTCATATCATTTATTGAATTCAACTTACAGGTGCAATGCGCGGACGGCTCGGTCGAATTTGGACTGAGCCGTCCGATTCTTTTTTCGGAATTACCAGAGGGTTAGGGCTTCACGGCGGCCTTTACGGCAAGGATGGCGAGGGTGATGTCATCGTCGGCGTTGGGGCGTCCGGCGTATTCCATCAGGTCGGAGGTAATGCGTGATTCGAGTTGACCGACGCTGTCGGTTGCGCCGTGGTCTTCTATTATTTTTGCGAGCCGCTCTTCTCCGTAAGGGATTTCGTCCTCGCTGAAAAGTTCGGGAATGCCGTCGGTGTAGTACACCATTTTGTCGCCGGGTTGGAGTTGGATAACGTGGGTATCATAAGATGCGTCTCGGCGAACGAGTTTCAAGGGAAACCCCGCGCAGCCTTCGAGCGCCTGCACGCCGCGGCCGGGGCGGAACCAAAAGGGCGCGGGATGCCCGGCGGAAGCGTAGGCGCATTCGAGCGTGCTGAGATTGAGGAAGGCACAGTGCATGGTCGCGTACTGATGGGTTGGTAAGTGGTCGTAGAGCAGGCGGTTGAGTTCTTCGAGGAGTTCGCCGGGTTGCGCGAAACGCTGCGCGTTCTGATGAACGTTTTGCCGCAGGAGCGCCATTGCCACCATCGCGGGTGCGCCGTGCCCGCAAACGTCGGCGATGACAATGACGAGGCGTCCGTCGTTTTTTAAGGGAATGAGGTCGTAGTAGTCACCGCCGGATTCGGTACAGGGTAAATAAAATGCGGTGAAATCGAGCGTATCTGGAATACGAAAGGTTTGCGGAAGGAATTTTTTTTGCAAGTCCCAAACCGAGTCGAGTTCCGTTTGGATATGGTGGCGGAGTTCCTGCGCGTGGCGGCGCAGCGCGGCGATGCGCAGTCCGGCGCGCAAGTGTGCCACCAGTTCGCGCGCCGAAAGACTGGCGGGCAAAACCAGAGCGGCTTCGTCTTCGGTATCGCGTTCGAGGCGCCCCCAAGCCGTATCTCCTTGGTCGGAATCCGCCAGTAGAACAACGTAGGTATGTCCCAGTTGCCCGTCGTCTTTGATGTAACGGCACAGTTCACGCGCACCGCCATTGGGCAGGTCGCTGCCACATACAACTAAATCAGGAACGCTGGAACGCAGCGCTTCTACCGCACCTTGCAGAGAGGAGGCTTCGCGCGTGGCGTGCCCGGCATGGTGGGCTTGTTGTATCCACACAATGCGGCTCTGAGGGGAACGCGCCACTACCAAGACCGTTTGGGAACCGGCTTCATTAGCGAGTGAGTAAGAAGAGCCGAAGGGTGCGGTCATGGCGATGAGAATTAGGAATTACGAATTAGGAATTACGAATGAAAAGATACAAACACCAACGAGAGACGTAACAAACCGCAAGAGCAAAAAGCACCCATTGAGCAGGTAGCATTGCATTGTGTAGTCTCCATTCGTAATTCCTAATTCCTCATTCGTAATTATTTAGT
>DNPO01000112.1 GCA_003501375.1 Candidatus Sumerlaeota bacterium
CTTCGCCCCAGGCTGGTATAAAACGCGCCGTTGGCGCTGAAAACAGCAGGATGATGCGTTGATCTATCTCTTGTTAACGCTCACATTTTTTTGGATAGCGGTGAGAAAGGAATGGTAATGAAAATTCGAAAATTGATTTCACCCCTGACCGGCGTTCTGGCAACGGTTATTACCGGAGTTTGGTTACTGCACGCCACGGAGCCTGTATCCGCAGCCCCCACACCTTCGACAACCGTCGAGGCCGTTATTGATGCCAGCAAGACGTCGGCACCCATCAATCCTAACGTCTACGGCATGTTCATTGAGCACGCCGGTGGCCTCGTGTACACAGGCATGTGGGCGGAACTGCTTGAAGACCGCAAGTTTTACAGTCCCATCGGCAAAGCACCTCAAGCGCCGATAGATGCCCTTTCCGGGCCGAACATTGCCCAGTACAAAGAGAAGAAAAGTTGGGACGTTCGCCGTGCTGCCGCACCTCGCGGCTGGTTTGCTGTTGGTTCAACCGAATTCATTACCATGGACTCCGAGCATGCCTACGTCGGTGACCATTCTCCCGCAATTAAACTGAGTTTGAACGAGTCTCGCGGCATTGGTCAAACCAGCGTTACGCTTATGCAAGGCAAGGAGTATACCGGCCGCATTATTCTCGCGGGCGATCCCGATACTAAGGTATCGGTTAGTCTCGTGTGGGGCGCTGGCAAAAAGGCCCGCCAGACGGTAACCATCGACAAACTGACCTCTGACTACGCCAAGTACCCCCTTAAGTTCAAGAGCGCGGCTGATGCGCCCAGAGGTACGATTGAAATCACAGCCACTGGTTCCGGCGTCCTGCGCATCGGCGCTGTTTCCCTCATGCCTGCGGACAACGTTCAGGGGTGGCGAGCCGAGGTCATTGCGGTTCTCAAGGATTTGAATTCTACTCTTTATCGCTGGCCCGGCGGCAATTTCCTCTCCGCCCACGACTGGCGCGACGCGATTGGCGACCCCGACAAGCGTCCTTCAATTTTTGACCCGGTTTGGGCCGCGCTGCAATCCAATGATGTAGGCACCGATGAATTCATGACGCTCTGTCGCCTCGTGAATGCCGAGCCTTATATCACGGTCAACTCGGGCTTGGCCGATGCCCGCTCCGCCGCCGAATACGTGGAATATGCCAACAGCCCCGCCACCGCGGAATGGGGCGCCAAGCGCGCCGCCAATGGCCACCCTGAGCCTTACAAGGTCAAGTACTGGAACATCGGCAACGAAATGTGGGGCGTCTATCAGTATGGCTACATGCCCCTGTACCAGTACATTTACAAACAAAACCTCTTCGCCAAGGTGATGCGCAAGGTGGACCCCTCTATCCTCCTGATCGCTTCGGGCGCCATGCCTGACACCATGACCGGTTCCAAGGAGGCCCTGAATCTCGGCGATAAACTGATCCCCGACTACCTCGGCCCAGCCGATTGGACAGGCGCGCTATTCCTGAATTGCCTCGACTGCATGGATATGATCAGCGAGCACTACTACAATTATAACACCCACTTCGACCTCGCCCAAGCCAAGCAGGTACCCAACGATCCGAATGAGCCGCTCGTTGACTGGATGCGTCGTCCGGCCAACCACACCAAACTTAAAGTTGAGGAGTACGAGGAATACGTCAAGCGTATTCCGGCCCTGAAGAAAAAACCCGTTCCCATCGCTCTGGACGAATACGCCTACGCTGGCAACTTCGGCGGCGTTGCAAACTACAAGGTTGTTCCCGCCTACGCGTGGAACTTCCACGAGATGTTCCGTCACTCCGACATCTACCAGGTTGCTACGATGACCTTTGTTACCGGTGCATACAGCGCCAAACACGGGCAGGCCGCGCTTAATCCCACCGGCATGATATTCAAGTTCTACCACGAACACTACGGAACCATCCCGGTGAATGTTTCTGGGAACGCCCCGCAGCCCAAGGTAATAGACCCCGTCGGTGGTGAGCAGCCTGCCGTTCACGCGGGCAGCGATACTTTCCCGCTGGATGTGGCCGCTGCCTGGACAGCCGATCACAAGGCACTCACGGTTGCTGTCATCAACCCGACCGAATCCGTTCAAACGCTGAACCTCAAAATCCAAGGCGCCGAACTCTCCGGCAAGGGCACGCTACGTCGCATCGCGCCCAAGAGTCTTACGGCTACCGTGGAAATCGGCAAGAAGCCGGGCGTCAAGATTGAGGAGCAGTCGGTCAATCGTATCCCCACGAATCCGTCGTTCGCTCCGTTCAGCGTGAGCATTTACGAATTCCCGGTAAAATAATCGGTGCGCCGATTGGCTTCGGCACGATTGAGGCGATTTGCGAATGCTTGGTGAAAGAACGCTTGGTGTAACGGGAACGCGGTAAAATTCACAAAATGTCACCGTTGTACGCAGCAATTGCCAACTGAAGAATGGGCGACAGAAAAAACGGGGAGTGTTAATTTGAGATAGATTACCGCATTGGCACTGAAAGCCAATGCGGATACTGCACATCTATCTTACAGTTAACACTCCCCAAAAAAGTAACTGCTGTTCATGGACAAGCACTTAATATCCGTATTCGGGCTCACCCGGTAACGTCATGCGCGTGCTGGAGAGCGTGACGCTTTCCACTCCGCCCGAGGTACGGACGAAGGTGACGTGACGGTTGTAATGCAAGCCGCGGTACGTGGCAACGGGCATCAACTCCTGATACTCACCATAGGATTTTGTGAGGAACAAGTCCGCCGAAAGCCCCTTTTTGACCAAGTAGGCTTTTACGCTTTCCGCACGCGCAAGTCCCAAATCTTTGTTCTTGGAACCTTCGCCCCGAGCATCGGCGTAGCCTTCGATTACAACCTTGTCGTTACCGAACTTGGTGTTTTTTAACTGTGCAGCAAATTTGTCCAGAATGGAGGTGGCCTGCTGAGTCAGGGTGGAGACGCCCGTTTCAAAGCGTACTTGTGCAATGTGTTCGAGACCGTCGTCCGCTGCCATGCTGATGCCTACGGGCAAAACAAATAGAGTTGCCGTCACCATCATTAACAACCATCCGCTGATTCTCTTCATGGTACTCTCCCTCGCTTTCCCTTATTTGGTTTCGGTGAACGTCATGTTCGCCGGCCTTGCTACCTCACCCTTTAAGTACCCATCAGGAGCGGAACATGAAATAAACCGCGCCCATTAGGCAGAAACCCGCCCACAAGAAATCTAACTTTAATGCCTGGTGCATGTAAAATATGGCAAAGGGAATAAATACCGACAGGGTGATGACCTCCTGCAATATTTTCAGTTGCGGCAGGCTCATCTCGGTAAAGCCCGCCCTATTTGCCGGAACTTGGATCAGGTACTCAAAAAGTGCAATGCCCCAACTGACCAGAGCGGCAATATACCATTTTTTATCACTCAAGTTTCTCAGGTGCGCATACCACGCAAACGTCATGAACACATTGGACAACGTCAACAACA
>DNPO01000472.1:0-799 GCA_003501375.1 Candidatus Sumerlaeota bacterium
CTTTGGCATCGACGATGTATTGGGTGGATGCGGTTTTCATAATTGCATTTCCTTTTTGCACTCAATTTTTTGAGTTCTTTGTTTCTTCTTTCGGGGCGAAAGGGCACAGGGGACTCAATGGACAAGAAGTGCTGTACCGAGGCTGTTCGATGTGTAGGTATGGGGCGAACTTTTCTTTTACTTGGTCATCCAACTTCTTCGTTTTTGCAAAACCCCGATTTTCTTGGGTAATTCCGCTAATATGTTTTTTGAGTTCGTTCAAATATTCTGGAATCTCCTGCTTGAACAAAAAGTCTGCTTCTGCAAGGGCATCCCAGCACTTATCCCGCAATGGTTCAATTTGGGAATCCTCTTTAAGAGATTCAAGTCCCTGCAAGATTTCCTTGGTTAGGCGGTAAACGTGAATGCGACGTTCGTAGAAATCAAATTGTAATCTGTTGTGATTGACTTTGTATTGTTGCCATGCGATATAGACCGCAATTGCTCCGTTGACGACTGTTGCGAAGGCTATTAGTCCTGTTAGCATTGTCAGCGTCCCTTTCGCCTTACCAAAATCTTGATTGTTTGCAGATACTTTTGACTTTCCGGCTCTCAATCATAGGGTGTGGGGCTGAGAACTGCAAATATCTTTTTTACATGGATAAACAGGATTTACATGATGAAAATCAAGTAAGTATCCTGTAAATCCTGTTTATCCATGTTCTATTTTATTTTTCCGTATTTTAGTCTTTGATACGGTCACGCAACGTATAAACATCCTTGTCGCCGCGTCCGGACAGGCACAGCACAATCAACGCGC
>DNPO01000472.1:877-5756 GCA_003501375.1 Candidatus Sumerlaeota bacterium
TGAGAACCGCAAACATCTTTTTTACATGGATAAACAGGATTTACAGGATGAAAACAAGGTAGGTATCCTGTAAATCCTGTTTATCCATGTTCAATTTTGTTTTTCCGTGTTTTAATCTTTGATTCGATCCCGCAGTGTATAAACATCCTTGTCACCCCGCCCAGACAGGCACAGCACAATCAACGCGCCCGGTTCGAGTTCGGCCACCACCTGCGGCAACAACGCCAGCGCATGGGCACTTTCCAGTGCAGGGATGATGCCCTCGGTGCGGCAAAGCAATTTGGTGGCGTCCAGCGCCTGCTGATCGGTTACGGGGATGTATTTGGCGCGTCCGGTCTTGGCGTAGAACGCGTGTTCCGGCCCGACGCCGGGATAGTCCAGTCCGGCGGAAATGGAAATGGCTTCAATGATTTGCCCATCGTCGGTTTGCAACACATATTGTTTGCTGCCTTGGAAAACGCCTTCGTCACCAATCGCGATGGGGGCGGCATGCCGTCCGGTTTCGATCCCCTCGCCTGCGGCTTCCGCGCCGATAAAACGAACTTCTTTATCATCGTAGAACGGGGCGAACAGCCCCATGCTGTTGGAACCGCCGCCAACGCAGGCAACGAGCGCATCGGGCAAGCGGCCTTCTTTTTCGAGAATTTGCGCGCGCGATTCGTTTCCAATGACGCTTTGGAAATCGCGTACCATCATGGGGAAGGGGTGCGGACCAACCACGGAGCCAATAACATAGTGGGTGTTTTCGTAAGTGGCTAACCAATCCCGCAGCGTTTCGTTGCAGGCGTCTTTCAAGGTTCGGGAACCGGAGAGTACCGGTACGACCTTGGTGCCCAGCAATTGCATGCGGAACACGTTGAGTTCCTGGCGATGGATGTCTTCCTCGCCCATGAAGACTTCGCATTCCATGCCGAGCAGAGCGGCAGCAGTGGCGGTGGCCACGCCGTGTTGTCCTGCGCCTGTTTCTGCGATAATTCGGGTTTTACCCATGCGCTGGGCCAACAGCACCTGCGCCAGCGCGTTGTTGATCTTGTGCGCGCCAGTGTGGCAGAGGTCTTCGCGTTTCAGATAAATTTTGGCGCGTCCGCTGCAGATGGCCTGGCTGAGTTTGGCGGCATGGTAAAGGTTGGTTGGGCGACCGGTGTAATCACGGTGTAGGGCGTTGAGTTCTGCGACAAAGTCGGGATCGTTCTTGTATTTTTCGTAGGCGGCTTCGAGTTCAAAAAGTGCGGGCATGAGCGTTTCGGGGACATAGCGTCCGCCAAAATCGCCGTAGTGTCCGTTAGCATCAGGGCGTTGGGAGGTGGAGTTTGTCATGGAAGGGACTTTCGTTTATTGGGACTGTCGTATTTACTGTGCTTTTGTAGATTTCAGAGTGTTACTGGTTGTTCCGTCGGATTCCTGCAAGAGCGTTTCAATTTTCTTCATATCGGGGTGGTCGCGGCCTGCGGTACGGAGGGTTTGGAAATCTTTCTGGACTACTACGTTCCACTTGCGTCCGTCCGATAAAAACTGACCGCAATATTTAGCGTAAATGGTCTTCGCTTTTTCGAACTGATTGTTGAGAAGGTAGGCGTGTGCAAGATTCATTCGAGGGAAACTTGGCACCTTGTCAGGGGTACGCTCCACAGATTTTTCACCAGCAGCGAGTGCTTCAGGAAACTTGCCTGACAAAGCAGCACACCAACAAATTGAATTTTTTGTGTCTCGGATCAAATCAATATCCGTGAGGGTGGAGGCGATAGAGTCGGCTTCTAAACTGGAATGGTAGGCGTTTTCATAGTTTCCCAAGCGGTATTCCAGAAAACTCTGCGTTTGAAGGGTTTCTGCAAGTTCAGCCTTATTAGCACCTGGACGTATAGAATCAATGACTTTCTTTTTGTAGTACAGGGCGTTTTGATAGTATTTTTTTGCTTCTGGAAGGTTGCCTGCGATTTGCATGAATTCGCCCATTTTACATTGGGAACTGGAGTATGCACGCTGTTCAGAAACGTGATCCAATCTATAAAAACTTGCGGGGGTATTGATTCCCTCGAATTGGCGGTAACATTTTTCTGCTTCGGGTAGGCGACCCATAATTAGGAGGCAATGGCCCAATCTTTCGTAACAGTTGGAGAGGTTTTCCTTTCCGCCTATTCCGCCGTGGTCAACTAGGGGTTTCCCAATTTCCAGCGCTTTGCGGTAATGCACCTCCGCTTCTTGCAGGTTTCCCGTTGATAGGAGATAATTGCCAAATTCCAAGTGACTTTCACAAAGAAATAACGGACAGTAGGTGTCATCCTTTGGATTACAGGCAAGTAAGGCTTCGCTTGCTTCTACTTCTTTGCGGGCGTAACTTTCGGCTTCAGGCTGATTACCAATATCCGACATAAAACCACTGATCCGGTGGCAACTTCGCATGTAACTTGATAGTCGAATGGGGTGGGTTTCACTTGTGGGATGATCGAATCGGTTTTTCTCGATGTCCCAACTTTTACGATAGTACTTTTCTGCTTCCGGAAAGTTGCCTATGGTCTTCATCAAATCGCCAAGTCCGGCGTAGTAATCGGCACGGTTCGATTGACTTTTTGTATCGCTGGTGTCGCGGTCATATAGGGATTCGCGTATTTTTATAGATTCTCGCCAATTTTTTTCCGCTTCTGGTATATCGGAGACTGCTAATTTGTCTCCCAAGGAGGCGTAGCAACTTGCGTAGGTGAGCATGCTGGAGACATCGTTTTTATCTTGATCAAGCAAGGGTTTCAAAATTTCCAATGCTTTTTGGTTGTGTTTTTCGGCCTCGGCTTGGTTCCCCGTGTTGTGCAGGAAACTAGATAGAGCGCAGTGGCTGCTTGCTAGTTCCCGCAGTCTGGCGGGGTTGTTTTTTTCACGGACTACGAGCATCTCATTTATTGCTATTATTTCACGGTACTCCTGTTCTGTTTCCTGCAATGGGCCTGTATTAGATAGCGCGTAGGCCAAGCGCCTGTGGGCGTCAACAAGGTCGGTTTGCCATTTCACGTTGTTGCTGTCGCGTTCGGCTTGTGTTTTTCGGATTTCCAACATTTTTCGATAACATTTTACTACTTCGGTCCCGTTATCTTGTCGGTAGAGATTAACGAGGCGGCGTTCATAGTATGTTGCGCGTCGTTCCAGCATTTTGTCGGAAAAAAGATTGTAATGTTCTGGATTGTCCTTGTCCTGTTTGGAGCAATAGGAATCAACCGAGTGGGGGATATATTCGCAGTGCAGGGGAATAATGCGTCCATAGTTAAGGTCTGTCATGGAAACAACGGTCTCAATGAGTTCTTCCGCTTCCATTTTTGCGTTTATTGCTTTTTGTGTTTCGGATGTGAGTTCTTCCATGCGCTTCTCTGCTTGTATCCGCGCCATCTCAGTTTGTGCTTGTTTTTTTTCTGCTCGCGCTTGCTCTGCTTCTGCTTGCACTCGTGCCGTTACTTCTGCTTGCATGGCGTGTTTGGCATGTTGGTATTGACGGGTGGCAAAACTTCCCCCTGCCAGGGCAAAGCAAAACATAACGCTCGCGACAACTAAGCATCGGCGGTGTTGGAGATTGAGGCGGGTGTTGGATTCAGGGGGTGTCATGCTGTCGACTCAGGACTTGTTTTTTCCAGGCCTCTCATATCTTTAAATGGGGGTAAGGGGCAATGAGTAAACACAAAAAGGCTTATTTTAAAGGTTGCGTCGCAGTGGTTGGTGTTGCGGCGGTCAGGAACTTGTTCATTTCCTTGACATAGCGGCCCTGCGGTGCGGTTTGCACGTATTTCTGTGCGTACTCGCGGGCTTTGTCTGTGTTTTTTGCCATTTGGTACAGGCGATTGTAAAGGTAGGGGATATCCTCGAAGTTCGGCGCGATTTTTTCCAGAATCAGAATCTGGCGCTTGCCTTCCTGTAGGTCGTTTTGCAACAGACAGGCTAATGCCAAGACGGCGCGTAATTCCGGACTGGATGGTTTGCGCTCCACGCTTTGTTGGGTAATTCCACGCAAGGTTTGGAAATCGGCGTATTGCAGGCAGGATTCTGCAATCTCATCCAATACTGCGGGATCATCTTGTTTCAGGATCAGCAGATGGTTACTGGCTTGGATGATTTCTGCGCGAACGACGCATCTTTGCGCGGCTTGTTGCAGCAACAAGGCGGCCGTTTCGCGATTTTGTTGCAGTGCTTCTTCGCGGGTTTGATTCCGGTGGTTGGGCTGGACTTCCGCGCCTTTGGATTCGTTGATGCGTTCCCACCAGTCAGACAGACGTTGTGCGGCGCGGTAGGCTTCTTCGCGTGGCTCCAGAGCGATGCTGGCAGGGTAGGCGTCGGAAAGAATAGCGCGGTTGAGTTCTGGGCGGCGAACGCTGTCTCCGAAGAAGTTTTCGTCGATACGGTGCTGGGTGGATGTGGACAGTTTGACCTTGTTGTTGGCCTTGTCCTTGACTGCATCGTAAAGATTATCTTCTTTGAGCACCTTGTTCAGCCCACTCAGCAGAGTGGTGCGGAAGGTGGCGAGTTGTTGATTGTTTTCCGCAGTAAAGGTCGCCAACAATTTTCGGGTCGTACCTGACAAGTGGCTGACCACGTATTTGTCGAGAGGGGTGGCAGGCTGACGCAGGCGCTCGGCCAAAATCAGCATGTCATCTTCTTCGTTGAGCGAGACGTTGGGCCATGCGCTGAAGAGGAGATCGCGGTTGAGGCGGATGAGCGCCATGTATTCCGGTTTGGGCTTGGTGGTTAGTTCCGCGATGGTGTTGGGCGACAGGTTCATTCCTGCGAACCGTTCCTGGTTGTAGAGTTTTGGCTCTTGCAGGAGAGTTTGCATATCAGCGTAGAGGTTTTGCTTGAGGTCACGCGCCTTTTGCGCCATTGCCGGCTGGAAGGTATCCGTGGCTTG